>CACSIN010000027.1 GCA_902705835.1 BD1-7 clade bacterium | reverse complement strand
CTAAATTCACATAACGTTTTCGATAAACCTCTATTACGTTTTTATTTTTTTGATAATTTTATATTCACAGTTTTGTCTCACTCGAATTTTACTTTTGAACAAGTTCACACCAATACAGTGAACAATGTCCGCGAATGTAGGGAAATAACCCTGACCGTATACCAAATAGTATTTAACATTGGATAGGTTGCTGCTCTTCAACAGACAGGTTATAAACACGAGTACATTGATTTTCCTTTGGAGATATTCACCATGACAGACCATCTCGATCACCTGGCTATCAAAGCCAATATTCAGTCAGTAACCCTGGCATCTGAGGGAAACAAAGACGCGTGGTTGGCTCTGTATGCCGATGATGCAATCTTGCAGGATCCTGTTGGCAAATCACCATTGGAAGAAAGCGGTAACGGCCACGCCGGAAAACCAGCCATCGAAGCCTTCTGGGATACTGTCATCGGGCCGTCGAATATTCAAATCCATGTAAAAAAGCGTATTCCCAGCGGAGACCGCCATTGCGCGGTACTGCAAACCGCCATCAACGATATGGGCAATGGAAAAACAACGGAGGTCGATATGATTGCCACCTATGAAGTGGACGATAACGGACTGATAAAGCGCATGAGTGCGTATTGGTGTTTTGATGATTTAATGAAGCAGATGTTTTAACGTCGCTTAAACTATCTTTGGCAAGCCTATCTTCGAAGAATATGTCCTCGCCCTCAAGCAGGTGTTGTTGCTATTGACAAGCTTGAGGGCGCCTTACCAAATAGATACCCGCCTCACGACAACAAACCCATATCTAATCTCGCCGTCGAGTACGCTTCCATCTGTTGACCCTAACGTTCAATCCCGCAAAACCTGCGTCCGAAAACAATACATGTGTGATGAAGGTGCAGTAAAAAATGGAATTCTCGAAGCCCAAGGCCTCAAAGGATGGAAAACCTTCGTGGTATCACTAGCGCTAATTACGCCAGCCGGAATGGCCAGCGCGGCCAATTGCAAAGTACCGGATAACTTTGACAATATTCAATTTCCGGTTATCCGGCATCTGGCGAATCGGCCGGTGGCAATATGGGCAGATATTTAATCTTGCCAGCGGGCCCGCACCCTTAAGCTAAGTGCTTCCAACGAACAATCGACCGTATCCCTCAACCGGGCACCGATTGCTCGCTGTCACCGTCTAACACAGCAATATCAGTTTGAGCCGCCACCTTTTTCGCTTTGTGTGATTCGCCGATCATCAACAAGCAAGGCGTAATCATCAGTGTAATTACCGAGGCAAATGCCAAACCAGCGACGATAGCAATCGCCAAGGGCGTCCAGACAGCAGATGAAGGCGCATCAACAAGGATCTGCCCACCGAATAAATCGATATTTAATCCTACGGCCATCGGCAACAATCCTAAGATAGTCGTGACTGTCGTCAACATTACGGGCCGCAGGCGCAAAAATACGGCCTGAAGCACTGCCTCACGAACATCCATCTCGTCTTCACGGCGCAATACGTTGTACGTGTCGATCAATACAATATTGTTGTTCACCACAATGCCCGCCAGCGCAATAATCCCGATCCCAGACATAACAATCGTAAACGGAATACCCGCTATCATAAGGCCGATAAACACACCACCGGTTGAAAAAACAACCGCACTGAGAATCAAGCTAACCTGGAAGTAGCTGTTAAATTGGGTAACCAAAATAATGGCCATTAAGAAAATGGCGAAGGTAAAAGCTTTAACCAAAAATATACCGCTCTCTTTTTGATCTTCAGCCTCGCCTTTAAAGCGATACTGCATATCGAAATCAGCTAACAGCGGTTCAAACGCTTCAATCACTTTATTCAGCTGTGCGCCTTGCTTCAGGTCAGCACTAATAGTGATCGCCTGACGCCCATCGACGCGAGTAATATTATCATTACGCGGCATGATCGTTCGGGTTACAAAAGGCGCGATCGGTACTTGCCCAAGATTGCTGGCAACTGTCAAAAAATCCAACTGCTGAAAGTGACGCTGCTCTTCCGGAAGACGAAGACGGATGTCCATTTCTTCATCCAGATAATCGGGCCGGTAGGCGCCTAAATAAACACCATTGGTTAGCAGCTTAATAGAAGTGCCTATGTCGCCGACATTAACATGGTTTTTGGCAGCCAGCGTTTTGTCATAGCTAAGCTCCCATTCAACACCGCCTGATGGGCCATTATCTTCAACGTTAATGAACTCGGGAATATCCGACATCAAGGTTTGAATCTGCTCATTGACCTCCCGCAATTCAGTGATGGACTTACCGCTAATCTCCAGCTGAAACGGCTTACCCATTTGCGGACCACCAACATTAACGACGGATACATCAATCGGGATATCAGCCAGGCGTTCCCGCAAAATATCCGCAACATCCTGAGAATGCGGGCGGTACTGCCAATCAATCAGGGTAACCACCAATTGGCCAATATAATCTTTGCCACCCACATGCACTTGAATGTTGTCGATCGCATCAACATCACTAACACGCTGATATACACGATCAACGATCGCCTGCTGCTCAGAGCGAGAATACGGCGAGCCATCGTCCTGAACAATCAGCGTGATGACTTTTTCGTCCGACTGCGGAAAGAATTCAACGCCAAGACCACTTTGACCATANGCATAAAAAATACCGCCCAACAAGATGACCCCACTGGCGAATACCTTCCACGGGTGATTGATAGCACGCCCGAGAATCTGCATGTAGGCAAGAGTGGCCTTGCTGGCGGTATTGCTATTGTCTTCTGTATAGAGAGGTAGTGGCTTATCAATCAAACGGCCAATGGTCGGCACGATGATCAAAGCAACAACCAATGACGCAGTCAGAGTCGATATTAGCGTGATCGGCAGATACTTCATAAACTCGCCGAAGAATCCGGGCCAAAACAGGAGGGGGAAAAACGCACTGAGCGTGGTTGCAGTCGACGCAATAATCGGCCACGCCATTTGCTGTGATGCTTCAATATAGGCTTCTGTTGGCGACTTTCCTTCAACTAGTTTCCGCTGCGCGAGCTCAATAACAACAATAGCGCCATCAACCAACATCCCCACCGCCATAATCAGTGAGAACAACACAACCATATTTACTGAGTGGCCCAACGCCGTCAAAATAACGATACCGGTTAAGAATGAAACCGGGATAGAGACTGCAACCAACAATGCACTGCGCATCCCCAAGCTAGCAACCAAAATGATAACTACCAGCGCCACGGATGACAAAATGCTGTTTTGTAAGTCGGAAATCATCTCGTCAACCGCTTCAGACAAGTCGCCGATATAGGTCACTTCGGTTGTTGCTGGCCAGTGCTCACGGAATTGCCCCGTGACAACCCGCACGGCTTCAACAGTATGAAAGATATTCTGCCCCGCTTTTTTATGCACCTTTAGCTCAACGCTGCGAGAGCCATTTAACCAACTGGTGATTTCTGGAGTTTTATAGGTAATTCGAACATCGGCGATATCGCGCACCAGCAGTACGCGGTCCTCGTTGACCACAACCGGCTGTGACAAAACATCTTCCGGCGTACGAAAAACCGTGGGGATTTTGAGCGTTAGATTGCCCTTCTCGGTTTCGAGGCTGCCAGCAGATACCAAACCACCGCTGCTTCTAAGGGCGTCAGCAATTTGTGAAACATTCAGGTTATAGCTCTGAATTTTGGCGGGGTTAACTTCAACATCAATCGCATCGTCGGCATCACCAACCAACTCAACTTCAAGAATTTGTGGCACCAATTCGAGTTGTTTTTTCAACCCCCGAGCCTGTTGCAGCAAGGTGCGATAGCTCTGGTTACCCGAGAGTACAACGCTAACGATGGTTTCGGAATTCTCTGCCGTGATTTGCTTTACAACGGGTTCGTCAGCATCACGTGGAAACTCCGATTTGGCTTTATCGACTTTCTCACGCACTTCGCCCAGCACCGCATCGTCATCAACATTTGCATCAAATTCGATCGAAATACCAGCACGTCCTTCAACGGCCTCTGCGATAATATTTTTGACGTTATCCAACCCACGCAATTCGTTTTCGAGTGGTTTAACGAGCAGGCTTTCTGCGTCTTCCGGCGAAACACCATCGAGTGTTACAGAGACATTGACCAAGGGTAACTTAATATTCGGACTGGATTCCTTAGCCGCAGAAATATATGTGGCGATCCCAGCCACAACTAACAGCAGCAGAACCATCAGGATGGTTCTGGGGCGCTGAATGAGCGTACTCAGTAACTGATTCATGGGCGCAGCTTCCTGTTATTCTGATAAGCCGAAGCGATTATAAAAGTGGGGATGAAACCCCATACTACAAAGAGGCTTTATTGGCAGCCTGATCTGGCAGCGTGTTACCTGCGGTTTGGTTTTCTGGGTTGTACACAACCGCATCGCCGTCACGCACATGATGATGGCCGGAGATGATTATTACCGGGTTTAGCCCCAATCCTTCAACCCACAAATTACGGGCATCTGAACGCACAATTCGTGCAGGTTTGAATCGCGCTACGCCGTCTTCCACAACATACAAACCGGATCGGCCTTTATCATCCAGCGACAGATACGACGGCGAGATTTGAGAGGCCACAACAGGATCGGTAAACAAGGTAACTTCGGCGCTAACACCCGCACTCAATAAAAAATCCGCATTGGCGATAGCCAGCTCTACATCAAAGGTATTTGTGCCCTGCACGGAATTCTGACTCACAAAACGTACTTCACCCTGAATCTCACTCCCATCGAGCATCTTTACGCGGGCTGTTTGGCCACGGTGTACTTCACTGATTCGGGTTTCAGGGATATGAACACGTACCAACAACGGATCAAGGTCAACTAACTCAACCACCGTACTGCCGGTTTGTACAAAGTCTCCGACTTCAACCATGCGCTTGTTGATCACACCAGCAAACGGCGCGCGAATATGCGTATCGTTGCGTTCTTTTTCAAGCATCGCCAGATCAGCACGCGCTTGGGCAAGATTGGTTTCGGTTTCAGCTACGAACAGACGCGCTTGAAAACCTTCTTTTTGCAGTGTTCTGGCACTATCGAATTCAAGTTTTCGCTGTTTAACCAGCATGGTTGCATGTGCCAATCGTTCGTTCAGCGTTTGTGCATCCAAAGTAATAATCACATCGCCGGCTTGTGCTTTAACGCCTTTATCAGTTGCAACGTCTAATACAGGGGCAGAAATTTCACTGCGAAGCTCCACCGTGCGCTCGGGCTCAGTGCGCCCATAAACAACCAATTCTTTATAGATTGTCTCCGATGGGCTTCTCAACACTTCAACATCAAGACGCGGCTTCTCACCCACTGATTGCGACAACAACGTGCTATGAGAATGATCAGAATCAGCACCTTTGCCCGCAACAACCACATCACTGGTCACCAAGTGGGCACCAAGAAGTGCTGTCAGGCCGGCACTGATCAGAACGCCAGTTTTCGCCCGACCAGGCTTGAGCACTCGTGTGAGCTGCTTTTTTGCCGCTTCCAACATCTTCTCACCTCAATGAATGAAATAATTTCACCGTAACAATGGGATACAAACGAATGACACTTATCGTTCAAAAAATACATCAAGCGCCGGTAAAGACACCCAGAATCAACCAAGCAACAAACTCACCTTCAGCAAGCAATATGGCAAACATAACGGCCGCCAGTAACAACGTACCTTGCGCAACCAGGGAGGGCACCGTATGGCAATTAAGCCAGTGCACCGACCGATAACAAAGCTGCGCTCTAGACCACACATCATGTACCTTGGGTACACTCGTTATACCGTGTTGAACATGATGAAAAACACGTTCTTTCAATGTGGGTTCGAGCTTCTCGGATGAGCCTGTTTGAGTTTGCAAAGCCATAGGATTCTTATCTGCTTATTATTTGATCTGCAAAAACTACACTGACCAGTTTACCTATTCCGCTTCAAAAGTAAACTCAAGAGTGTAAAATGTTGTTTGAACTATGGAGATTCAAATGCAAGAAGCCGCCAAGAAACAGGCTGAGAAAACCACTGCCCCAACATTGACACGCTCGCAACAAAAAAACGTCGACATTTTGAATGCGGCCGAGCAAGTCTTTATTGAAAAGGGATTCAAAGGCACCAGCATGGACGAAATCGCCCGTGTGGCGCAGGTATCCAAGCGCACGGTTTACAATCATTTTGAAACCAAAGAAGCTTTGTTTCACCAAATTTTGATGAGCTGCTGCGAAGAGTTATTTTTTAGTAATGATTTAGATTACCCGACCGATATGCCTATCGAGTCGCAACTTTATGACTTTCTCCAACACGAATGGGATTTTTTCGTCTCCGACCGAATTACCAAACTAACCCGCATTGTGATTGGCGAATACGTCGAAACACCGGGGTTTGCGAATATGCTCATCAATGAATTCAAAGAGCGTGAAACCAGCATTTATCGCTGGCTGCGCTCGCAGGTCGACAATGGTCGGCTTGAAAATATTAATTTCGAGTTTGCTGAGCGCTACCTAATCGAATCGATTAAAGCGCATGCCCACTATCCCCGCATCTATGACCAAACCACGCCTGAAGGCGATGATCGCGATTATATTGTTCGCGAAATCATTGCCTTGTTTCTTGGCCGATACGCTACGTCGAACTAACATTGCGCGAGTTAAGACGAGTTACCCGGCTTATTTCTCAAACTCAGTAACGAACTATCCATAAGCCCATGTTTTAATTCGGTAATTTCTTTCATATTTTGAGGCTTTAAGGTACCTTCTTAAACGGATTATATGCAAAATCCGCAGCAATATTTGCTCTATACGTCAGGAAAGACGAATCTTAAAGAATGGATGTAAGACCGCTAGACTGGCCCGGATATCATGAACACACGCTGGAAAACACTAACACTGGTTTTCTGCCAACTCCTGTTGGCAATGGCCTGTAAAGCAATGCCGTCGGCTGAAAGCCCACGCTTACCGACATTATCTTTCGAAAGCACACCTTACGACTTTACCTACACGCCTTCAAAAATGCGCGTATTGACCTATTATCCCGCCAAACTCAAAGCTCGCAAAAATTCATTATTTAACATCCGCATTCTGAAGTTAGGGATCTGCCCTGTTAACCTAGTATCACTGATCAATAAAGACTGGTTTGCGCCGCGCAAGATGGTGATCAAAGAAATGCGCAAACAAGTCGAGGCATCTGTCGACCCTACGTGCACGGTCTCTGAAGATGTCGATCATCGGGTTAAAAAGATATTGATGATATCCGATGAGCCAACCGTTCTAGTACTGGATAAAAATGGCTACGTGGTGCATCGTTTTGAGGGTGTTCTATCTGAAGAGGAACAACAATTCGTCATTGATATAGTGCAGCCTGAGACCCCCTCCACTCTGGTCATACAGGCAGCGGCCACTGAGCCGCAAAAGCCCACAGTTCGCAATACACGCGGGCCGTCTAATTAACGGCCCCAAATGCGCATATTTCACTCACTAGTCTTCATACCTACCTTCGCTCAATAGATCGTTAATAAGATCGCCTCCGTCTGGATAGTCACTCAACTAACCCACGGAATATCCTCAATCTATATCTCCCAAGCCAAAACCCTCAATAAAATTTACATCTAACGATACATTCAAGTAACAATTTAGATATCTGGGAACACTTCTTGCTTGTGCACAGTTATCGAACACGTCATTTAATTCGCTGCCCATTATCAAAGCATCGATAAGCATGTCTAAAAAAACGTCTAATGTTCGAAAAACAATCTAAAAAGCTTGGAGGAAGTGGTTTTTGGTCAATAACGATGTGTTTACGCCATTTTTGCGCGAACACCAACTACCCCAGGCCTACTTGGGCAGCGCACTAAAATGGTTCACCCCGATGGGCGAGAGTATCGCAAGGCACCATATTAATGCAGGTCGACCAATTATCGTCGGCATCAATGGTTGTCAGGGTTCTGGCAAAACAACGCTGGCTGATTTTCTCGCAGCCTGGCTATCACACACTTTTGGGCTTAAAACTCTAGCGCTGTCACTCGACAATTTTTATTTAACACACGGTCAGCGCCAAACGCTTGCAACAGACGTTCACCCACTATTAGCCACACGGGGCGTACCGGGCACACACGATGTTTCTCTGATGCAAACCACCTTGCAGGCACTCACCCAATCGGGCCACGTTAAGGTACCGGTATTCGATAAATCTATGGATGATCGAGCGCCAGAGGCTGACCATAAATCCATCAATGCACCCGTGGATATTATTATTCTCGAAGGCTGGTGCTTAGGCGCTCGCGCTGAATCACCGGATGATTTAATAACCCCCATTAATTCACTGGAAACAAACTGCGACGTCGACGGTATATGGCGGTCGTATGTTAATCAGCAAATGGCGGATTTTTATCCGCCCGTTTTCGATCTGATTGATATACAAATTATGCTCAAGGCACCGAGCTTCGATTGTGTCTATCGCTGGCGGTTAGAGCAAGAGCAAAAGCTGGCAAGCCGTTCCGATACGACGAACACGCGAATCATGAGTGCTGCTGATATCGAACAATTTATTGCTCACTACCAACGCTTAACTGAACATATCTTAAAAACCATGCCTCAGAATGCCCACTTTCTATTCCACCTGGATAACGACCGGCAAATACAATCGCTAGATACCCCGTGCGAGGTCATTCTGTGAAACAAAAGCTACTGATCTTTACCGACCTTGATGGCTCACTACTCGACCACGATACCTACAGCGCTGAGCCTGCCCTGCCGCTATTGCACGAGCTACAAGCACAGGGCCATAAAATTATACCGACCACGTCAAAAACCGAACCTGAAGTTCGCCACCTACAAAAATCTCTGGGTAACAAAGCACCGTTTGTGGTCGAAAATGGCGCTGCCGCATTCCTACCCGCCGATGAATTTGCGGATTTTCGTGATAGCTTGCCAATCGACGGTTTCTACCACCAGAGTTTTTGTCAGGAGGCCAACCACTGGCGTCGGCTGATCGATTCACTAGCAACCCCGTTTACTGGATGTTTCAGACGCTTTTCAACATTCACCACCGATGAAATCATGGCTGCAACCGGGCTCGATAAAGCCAGCGCAGTACGTGCGGCAGAACGACAATATGGTGAACCGGTACAGTGGTTTGGTGACGAAAAAGCAAAAATTCGTTTTGCTGCGGCGCTCATTAATCAGGGCGCGAATGTGCTCGAAGGCGGCCGATTTCTACATGTAAGCGGTAAAGTCAGTAAAGGTCGAGCACTGCAATGGCTCGAAGCCGCATACAGCGTAAGAGAGCCGGAAACGGTATTCACCACCATCGCTATAGGCGACAGTAAAAATGATGTCGCCATGCTAGAGGCGGCCGATTACGCGCTGGTGATCAAATCACCGGTACACCCTCCGCCTGAAATCAAGCGCGAAGATTCAGTGTTCTACTCAACCCTCTGCGGCCCTGCCGGCTGGGCCGAGGGCATGCAATCAATCATAACAACCATCAATGATGAGGCCGCTCGCGAAACAATTTAACGTAATCGCACCAGCCTCAAATCAAGGAGTATCGCATGGCAGATTTCTATCAGAACGGCATCATTACGACATTGCACAATTTATCGGATCGCCCACTGGAAGACCTGGAACGAGAACTCATGCAATTCAGTCACAAACGGCCGATGACACTGATCTTGCCGTCATTGTTTTCTGAATTGGAAGGCGATGCATTGCCGAATATCGTCGAACACTTAAAAAAGGCGCCCTATTTATCAGAAATCATTATCGGGCTGGATCGCGCCGACGAAGCGCAATATCGCCACGCATTGAAGTTTTTTGATGGCTTGCCCCAGCATCACCGAGTGCTGTGGAACGACGGACCACGACTCAGAGCACTGGATGCAGAGCTGGCCAAACATGGCTTGGCTCCAAAAGAGCCGGGTAAAGGCCGAAACGTTTGGTACTGCATGGGCTATGCGCTAGCATCCGGTCGCGGCGAATCCATCGCCCTGCACGATTGTGACATCGTCACCTACGACCGAAGCCTGTTGGCTCGCCTGATCTACCCAGTTGCCAACCCGCAATTTAACTATGAATTCTGCAAAGGCTTTTACGCACGTGTGGCTGATGGCAAAATCAACGGCCGAGTCAGCCGCTTACTCGTCACACCGCTTTTACGCGCACTTAAAAAGTGTATCGGCGCACGAGAATACCTCGATTTTCTCGACAGTTTCCGCTACCCGTTAGCCGGAGAATTTTCCTTCCGCAAAGACGTGTTGAACGATATACGTATTCCGTCGGATTGGGGTCTAGAAGTCGGTGTACTGTCTGAAATGCACCGCAATTATGCCAACAACCGGCTTTGTCAGGCCGACATTGCCGATTTGTACGACCACAAACACCAGAAGTTGTCGTTGGATGACCAGAATCAGGGGCTTTCGAAAATGTCAGTCGACATTTCCAAAGCGATTTTCCGTAAGTTGGCCACTCAAGGCGAGGTATTTACCCCGGAAACATTCCGTACTATCAAAGCCACTTACTACCGCATCGCATTGGATTTTGTTGAAACGTACAACAACGACGCAATCATGAACGGGCTGACGCTGGATATTCACAGTGAAGAACGTGCCGTCGAGATGTTTGCGCGCAACATCATGGTTGCCGGCCAAACCTTCCTCGATAAACCGATGGAAACGCCATTTATCCCCTCTTGGAACCGTGTTGTTAGCGCCGTTCCTGATGTTTTTGAGCGTATCGAGCAAGCCGTTGAAGAAGATACCGCTGAATTTTTAGCGCGTGCAAAGTAATCAACACCGTTATTGAAAAGCACTCAGCACGGCTGATTCTACCCGGAGTTGCGACGCAGCAAGCGCTCCGCTCCGGGAAGCGACATGAATAAGTAAGGGGCGACACATGACCACATCTAACCAACTGCGTGCACGTGTATTGCACCATTTGGACGTCATCTATCAGGATGTCGACATTACCATCAGTATCGATGAGTTAGCCGATTCATTGATGCAACTGATGCGATTGGATGATCAATGGCCAGATCCAACGCCTTACCAGAATCATTGGTCAGAAGCTGATACCGCTCTGATAACGTACGGCGACTCGCTCCTGCAAGACGGTGAAGTCCCGCTTAATACCCTGCATCACTTTTTACAGAAGTACTGTGAAAAGGCAATTTCCAACGTTCATATTCTGCCGTTTTTCCCGTTCAGCTCTGACGACGGATTTTCTGTGATCAATTTCACCCAAGTAAATGATTCTCTCGGTGATTGGCCGGAGATCCAATCGATTGCCGTGGACTACACCTTGATGGCAGACCTTGTTATCAACCACTGCTCGAGTCGTAGCCAGTGGTTCGAGAACTTTAAAGCCGGCCGTGACCCCGGACGTAATTACTTTTTTACAACATCGCCAACATCAGATCTCAAAGAAGTCGTGCGACCGCGCACCAGCGATCTTCTGCGAGAAGTACAAACAGCCGACGGCACCCAATGGGTATGGTGCACATTCAGCCCGGATCAAGTGGATCTTAACTTCACTGAACCGGCGCTACTGGCAGAATTTGTCGGTATTATTCGCCATTATCTCGACAATGGCGTGCGCTGGTTTCGCTTGGATGCTGTGGCGTTTCTCTGGAAGATTCCAGGTACCAGCTGCTTAAATCTGCCACAAACCCACGAAGTCGTGCGCTTATTACGAACTCTGATTGAATACGCACAGAACGATGCTGTGATTATTACCGAGACAAACATTCCCAATCGCGAAAACCTCTCATATTTCGGAAACGCCAACGAAGCCCACTGTGTTTACAATTTTTCACTCCCGCCACTATTGGTTAACACCTTGATCACCGGTAGCTGCCGGTATCTGAAACAGTGGATGATGTCGATGCCTCCAGCCCAGCATGGTACAACCTACTTCAACTTTATTGCCTCCCATGACGGCATTGGCTTGCGACCGGCAGAAGGTTTACTGGAAGAATCCGAACTCGATAATTTGATAAACACCATGCAAAACTTCGGTGGCCGAATTTCGTGGCGTGCTATTGATGGTGGCCGTAACAAGCCTTACGAAATCAACATTGCGCTTTTCGACGCCTTGCAAGGCACCGATAAAGGCCCCGATCGCTTCGGTATTGAACGGTTTGTTTGCGCTCACGCTATCATGCTCGGGCTCGAAGGGATTCCTGCGATCTATATCCATTCACTTCTGGGTACCGGCAACGACTACGAGAAACTGGCAAACACCAGTCATAACCGAGCCATCAATCGCCATCAATGGGATTTCAACGCGCTCGAAAACCAATTGCAAAGCGAGCACTCCCATCATCACAAGGTCTTCCACCGCCTTAAAAAATTGCTCGAAATTCGTCAGTCACAAGCCGCCTTTCACCCCAACGCCACGCAGTTTACCCTGCATCTTGGCGAGGCCGTTTTTGGCTACTGGCGTCAAAGCCAGGATCGCCGTCAAAGCATCTTCTGTGTGTACAACGTTAGTGACCAAGCGCAGTCTCTGGCGCTATCTGATCTCAATCTAATTGCCACAGATACATGGCATGATTTGATGACAGGCAATGCACTCGACGACATGAATCAGACAATTGCCCTCTCTCCCTACCAATCACTCTGGATTAGCAATATTTAACATCTTGTAAGTTGACGAAATTTTGATTGGTTTTCGCATCAACTTAAAAGAACTTGATCGAACTTCGCTTATCTCACAAAAGTGTTAACAAGGCCGCGTAAATAACACATTTGTCTATAGAGGTAATGGCTCTTTACTGTCAGAGTTCTCTATGATGTGCTGATAGCGTTACAAAACCCAATAATAATAAAGCGGCTTTCATGATGAAAAAAATCTCTTTTCTGGCTATCAGCCTGTGCCTGCTATTTTCCATATCGGGCTGTAAAACCGAAATCAACTTTGCGATTCCCGGCCATCCATTACTCTTTAGCGATGAACCCGAGTATTCCAAAACCGACTATCCGATCGTTCTGGTACATGGCCTCTATGGCTTTGATGACATTTTCGGTCTCCAGTATTTTTATCAAATTCCAACCGTTTTAAGAAACGGTGGCGCAGAAGTGTATATCGCCGAAGTATCCGGTACGACAAAACCCGAACAGCGCGGCGAGCAACTCATCAAACAACTCGATGAATTCGCGGCAATCTCGGGCAAACCTAAATTCAACTTGTTTGGACACAGCCTCGGTGCCCCAACAATTCGTTATGTTGCCGCCACCCGCCCAGATCTTGTTGCTTCCGTAACGTCTGTTGCGGGCGCAAATTTCGGCTCTGATGTTGCCGATGCCAAGGCGCTGGATATCCCACCGGTGGCACTGATTATTGGTCTGATGGGTAACGTACTGGGTCACGTTATTGATATCGTCAGCCAAAACAACTTCGAGCAAAATATTCTGGATACACTAGAATCCATGAGCTCAGAGGGTATCGTTGAATTTAACGGCAAGTACCCAGACGGTTTACCATCAGCACCGTGCGGCACTGATGGCGACGAAGTAGTGATTAATGCGATCAGCAACGAACCTATCCGTTACTATTCATGGGGTGGCAACGCACAAACAACCAATAAGCTGGACCCTCTAGATCTGCTGCACGCGGTTGTTACCAAGGCAATTGACGGTGACGACGATGACGGTATCGTGCCACGTTGTTCAATGCAGCTGGGTCACGTTATTCGTGACGATTACAAAATGAACCACCTGGATCACATGAACTGGTTTCTGGGTTTGAAGGCGAAGGATGCGCCATATCCGCCGGCTCTTTATCGTGCTCAAGCAAATCGCTTGAAAACACTGGGCTTGTAACGATCAGGTAACTTTCTTAAATGTCTGTAAAACCGACTCAACGCCAATGGATCACCATTGGCGTTCTTGCTATTACTGTCTTTGTGGGTATTTTGATTAGCCGCGAGAACACCTCAACACCCGACGCTGTAACAAATGCAATACCCACGCCGGAAAGCCCCCCAACTGCACCAACAAATGACGCGAACAGAGCAATCGTTCAATCTTCAGTTACTGAAATTTTTGACGACCAGGCGCTGTCACTCGCGGGCTCTCAAGTCGATGCACCACACATCAGCCGCGATGTAGATGGCTGGAAGATCGACCATACCCTGCGCTACTACTATGAGTACTTTTTGACACTGCAAGGCGAAATGCCGTTGAAGGCGATCAAAGAACTGGTTAAAACCGACCTCAACCAGCGCTACGAAAAACCACTAGCAGATTATCTGTATGCACTATTTGAGCGTTATCTGCAGTACCGAACAGATATCGACGAAGAACTTGTCAGCAACGATGACGCCAGCGACTGGACCCTCGCAGAGATTCGCCAACGAGAACACTACCTGCAAGAGAAACACTTCAGCGACCGTGAAATAACCGCATTATTCGACGAATCCTATATGGATGAATACGCCGACGAAAATACACAACAAGGTGCGTACGACAACTACCAACAGTTTCTTCAGGAAAATCCGGATATTGACCCCACCGCAATTCGTACTGAGCTGTTCGGTGTTGAAGCTGCAATTCGCTTAAAAGCCCTCGATGAACGGCGAAATCGCTGGAAAAAACGCTCAGAATCCTTCATTTGTGAAAAAAATCGTATAAATCAGGCCGAAGGCCTAACTGATGGGGATAAAAAACAACATATCGATAGTCTAAAAAGGCAGCTCTTCAACACGCACGAAGCCCTACGCATTGATGCGCTGGAAAGCAATCAGATGATTGACACCAGTGATTGTCAAAAATAGCCTACAACTCATTTCAGAGGCGCTACCCCTGTCTGTCATACAGCCTCATCAAGTGGATATTGCTTTGACAAGCATCAAGATGGTTTTTAACGGGTCACGTTATATTAGCAAGCACTAAAAGATAACGGGTCGGTTATTTTACAGGACTACACAAGGTGGAGTGCATGCAAGTTATTGATTTTAAGCAAACGCTAGAGCAGAAACAGGATGAGATTGGCCGCAGAGTTGATGCGATCGAACGTGATCTTCAGAAAAAGCACAGTGCGGATTCTGGCGAGCAGGCGTTAGAACGTGAAAACGAAGAAGTGCTGGTTGCGTTGCGTGCTGAAGGCATCCACGAGATAAAACTGATACATTCTGCGCTCAACCGGGTGAAAGAAGGCACCTATGGTGTTTGCCTCGACTGCGGCGAAGACATCGAAGAACCACGCCTTAAAGCCTATCCGGAAGCAGAACGTTGTATTGCCTGCGCTGAATAGCGCAATCTTTGCCGCCTAACCTAAGATAATGTAATTGATGCATTGGCCAAAGCACATACTGCTATGACCAATGCCAATTCTGCACATTACGCCGGATAACGTTCCTGAAGTTTGCTATAAACCTGATCAGCAAAATTTGCGCCACTGGCGTCCAACGCCAATAAAATATCGGTAAGATGTTCGTTATCTTCTCGGCCATCCCATACTTTGATATACGAACCATCTTTATAGCCGTTATCTTGACGGAAAAAATTCAGCACATTCTTGCCAACATACTGCTTAAACAAGTCGTCGAAGCTCATATCGGCAGCAACCAATAATGCCCAGAAGTGATTCACGCTAAATTCACGAGTCGTCAAAATCGCGCCAGCAAGGGCTTCTGTAGCATCGATGACTTCCAGCTGCGCAACTACACCAGACGCCAACGCCTGTTGGATCTCATTAGCAATCTCAGCGTAGTTACGCCCATCAATGAGCATACTCAGCCCAAAATGCCAGATATCAACAATCTCAAGTTGAACCTGCGCCATCTCAGGCGTCTGTTTCTTCCACCATTTATAGCCGTAATGATCAACCAGTTCGCCACACTCAATCCAGATAGCCCGAAACCAGGCAAAATCTTGATTGATCCAATCGGGATGAACTTTCTGATTCATTTTATCCTGCAAAGCCAGCATGACTTCCAGCTCAGTTTGCATATATGGGCTCCTATTGGTTGAAAACACCGGCATTATAAACCAGTGGGCCGTTCAGCGCGTGTTAATGCATGAATAAAACAAAAACTAAGAACTGCTGCGATCAGTCAAGTCAATAGCATGCATCAAACACGTGTCGCAACTATCCTGCTAATGGCACCTAGAATATAGGTCAATAACGATTGATGTATGCTGCTTAAGATTAGCTCTCAAGCGCTAGGCGATTCGCCGAATGCATCATACGCTGGCCTATAAAAATCAGAACGGCCGGCCGTCTATTGTATTTGAAGAATTTTCAGGCGGAGTTTCCTACACTGACAATACGAGACTACCCTACTCTGTAAGCCGACTTTTGAGCAGTGCAGGCTATGAACGCATGGTACAGCGGTCGTGCAGATGAAAGCACCCTGTAAAAACATTTTCATAGCGAACTATAGATCTTTAAGCGTTCTCTAACGACTCTCTCGTTTACCGCATATAATTAGATTTATAAGGCTTTATTTTTCACACCAAAAACAGGGTTCACCATATACAACACAATGCCGCAAACCAGAAATCACAATAACTCGATAATTTTTTAACTATGAAAAACCTATTGATGTGTGCACTCGTTTTATTGGCGCTACCTGCCATTGCCAAAACAAAAGTTACCGATATACGTCTTACGCAGACCGCTACGTACACGCAGTTTACTTTAAATCTCGATAGCCCGACGGATCATGAGCTATTAACTCTAAACAATCCTGATCGTGTAGTCATTGATGTTACAAATGCTGAATTGGATGTAGATTTGAGCACAGTCGATAAGGGCGGATCTCCCGTTCGCTCTATCCGCTCAGGAGTTCGAGACAGTGACAATCTGCGAATCGTATTTGACCTCACGTCCTTAGCTAATGCGCATAGTTTCTTCTTAAAAAAAATTGAAAACGGTAAAATGAGGTACCACTTAGTCGTCCTCGCTTATTCGTTAGACCCTAGGGTAAGGTAAGCCGCCCTCCCCTTAAGCTGCCTGTTCTTTATAGAATTGCCACGTGATCGTTTCACCGCAACTAATCTCATTGCCAGAAACCCGCCTAAATTCCAACGCCGTCTGCCATGACTCAGGATAGCTAGTTCAGCCGTGCCATCGAGCCAGCCGAGCACTTGGCTTCCCACCAATTACCCAAACGCAAAATAACGTGAAGCACCCCGCTTTTTTCAGTACCCTGTAGAATTCTGCTTTACACATAAATGGTTCGTGATTGAATAACGCACTCGTCACACCACCTTTCACACCAATAACAAAAGAAGCTTTATGAACAAGAATCTGACCACGACAGTCATCGCCACACTGCTCATCACTGCCTGCAACGCCAGCGACGACCCGGCAGATTCCTCTGAAGATGTCTCAACAGCGTCAATGTCTGCTGAATTTACCGCGCTGCAAACCACCAAGCGCTTGGTTATGGCTGCAGAATTCAAACAAGGCGACAAAGCGCTGACTTTGGCAAATACCGATAGGGTGTCTGCATCCGCACTCGGTAAAGATTTCACCTTCAAAAAACTCGGCAGCAAGTCACAACCCGTCTACAACGCGCAAGAAGACACTGATGACGACACCTCTTCTGTTACCTTCACATTAACTCGAAGTGCGCTCTCTTCTGAGCATATCTCTGCGGTAAATATGCCATCAGGCTTTGACATAAGCGCCCCTAGCGGCGACAGCACAATTAGTCCTAACGACGGCAAAATTCTACTGGTATGGTCAAATAACGGATTTCTGAGCAACCGCCTAGTTATCAACTACGCCTATAGATGCTCCTTAGGAAGCACCACCATTGCATCGACAGCGCGAGAAGTCACTGCCGATGACGGTAATCATGAAGTCGACCTGGCAACGATCTTTCAAGGTCAAAACTTCAATCGATGCGACGATTTCGACATCGCGATTCAGCGAGAACGACGTGGAACATTGAGCAGCGACTTCCGCAGCGGCTCAATTACCGGTGTTCAATTACGCACTGTTACCAATATTCGCCTCACCAATATTCGTTAGACCTTCGTTATGCTGTACAGAGCGCAGTAAGCGCTTGAATATCAGCATCATCGAGACGAAAGCGTAACGCGCCAAGGTTTTGTTCAACTTGCGAAACCTTGGAGGCTCCGGGAATGGCTACCACAGTATCACCATGCACGTTGACGGTATAATTCAACGCGATCTGCGCAATGGTCGCATCGTACTTCTGAGTCAGCGCCTGCATTGCATCGATCAACGACCGAGTTTTCTGCAAGCCGGTTGATTTCAACATTCCTTTGCGCATGAAATTCATTGAAGCCGGAATACCACCCTCGCGATGAAATCGTCCGGTTAACAAGCCTTGTTCCAACGGTGACCAAGCAATAATCGTAATACCAAGCTCTTTTGCCGCATCCAACACGCCATTTGTTTCAATGTTGCGCGTCACCATACTGTATCGTACCTGATTGGCAGTTAGCGCATAGCCTCGGTCCTGGAGCACCCGATGGGCTTTGCGCATCGCCTTGGCAGAAAAGTTTGATACCCCCACCGATTGAATCTTCCCAGCATCCATTATATCTGCCATTGCGTGCATTTGTTGCGCAACCGTAGAGATAGAAAAAGGCTGGTGTACGATATGGTGAGCAATGGGAAACGGCGATAAACAGTCTATACGATCATCTATCGTACTCTTCAGGTTCCCGGCGGTTTTCATCACCGGCCACCATTTTGTAGCAACATATACATCCTCTTTGGCAATACCGGCTGACATCAGTGCCTTGCTTAAGTTACGCTCAGATTCACCCCCACCGTATACCTGTGCCGTATCAAACCAGTTGATTCCGCCGTTCACCGCGCAATTAACAATTTCTCGACTGGTGACTTCATCTAAAGCGTCCCAATAGCCGCCGACCATCCCCTTTCCTCCGGAAAACTGCCAGGTTCCGAGCCCCAAGGCGCTGATTTTCATATCGGTTTGGCCAAACTGGCGAAGGGGTAATTGCATCGTTACTCTCCTAGTTTTGATTCCGTGAAATTAGAACACCACAATGCCAAACCATTGCATCAAACACAATTCATATGCAGACGTTGACGACCTGCACATCGAGTAAACTACACCGTCAGATCTACCGTCTATAATCTTACCCATCAGGTAAGCCACAGCAACCGAAACACGATAACAAAGTCGCCGGTTGTCAGTGAGATGAAAACACCTGCGAGTGATTCGACTGAATTGGGCAAGGACGCCATGAAAAGACTATCTGCGCGCTTAAAAATCCTCCGTAAACCTATGACACTGATAATACTGTGTGTTATCAGTGTCATGAGCCACGCAGTAGCGCCTCAAGAGGAGCAGATGGATCGCTCAGGCGACTTGGCTTATCGGCCTATTTTCCGAGTTGACCTTGCCGGCATCTCGGTTGCCAACAACCTGTTCGGGCGCGACCGCCAACGCAGAGGTGAACATGCGACCAGCTGGTATGAATCTGTCGTCAACTTTGGTGGCGCAGGGTTCTGGGATCTAGATCATTCCGCGGTATGGGCAGAAGTGTCCGTATTGGGTATTTCCAGCGGCGGCTACGACGCCAGTATTTCCAACCCGGATTCGAAATATGTCAATCGCCTGGAGTTGCATGAAGCCGTCGTTGGCTGGCAATCAGGCAACATGTTTGACATGGGATACAACGCTGTCAATCTGGCGATTGGACGCCAAAACTACCGTGTTGGGCGCAGCTTTCTGATTGCCAAAGGTGGGTCCGATGGCGGTAAACGCGGCGCGCTATGGATTGGGCCTCACTCCAGTTGGTACAACTCGGCAACCGCCGACATTGATTTCAACAAGAATGCCTCCCTGAATGTATTTTATTTAAGCCGTGATGATCTCCCCTACTCAAACACGCATCTAGCCGGTATTAACACGGATCTTAAGTTTGGTGATAATTGGCTATTCGGCGCCATCATCGTGGATGTTTTTGCGTCTGACGATAAAGATCGACGCAACACTTTCGATGCCAGCGTGAGAGCGACCTACAACGCCGACAACAATCCAGGCTGGGGCATGGATACACAATACGTATGGCAACATCGTGGCGCACTAAATCTACAAAAAAACGCCTGGTTTACTGAAGGTTCCTGGAATTTTGGCGGGCCATTCACACCACGACTGTCGTATCGCTATGCAAGCTTCGATAATGACTATGACCCTTTATTTTACAGCAGCACCACATGGGGAACTTGGTATCAGGGCGAATACCTCGGCCAGTATATCCTGACCAATACCAACCTTGCCTCTCACCAGGCAAAATTGGTGGTGGCTCCAGCAAAAGAATGGACGCTATCCGTGTTGTATTATTACTTTCTAGCCAACACAGCAAACGGCGGGCAGTTTACTGATTCCTTCGAGCCAGTGACCGATCCGGCCTTTGTTCAGGAATACAACCTGATCGCCGATTGGCGGCCTACAGATACCATGAAGTTGTCATTTGTTGGAGCAATAACAGCACCAATGCAAGGCGCAACGCAATGGACCGGCGGCAGCAAAACGGTCGAATACTTCCTATTAATTTTCAGTTACGACTTTTGATACTACTCAGACATTCAAGCGCGCTCAAACGAAACCTAACATGCGCCCTACTTCCCACAAACCTGCCAGCACGAGCGCCGCTGCGATAACGCTTTCATAACGATAGAAAATAGGTACCGGCCCTTCGCTATCTGTGGCCGCTTCGCGTTTCGCCCAAACGTAAAAACCAATTCCGAGCGCATACAGCAAGGTGCTCTGCAGCAATAGCTCAGCACCAGCAGCATACAAAATCCAAACGGCATAGAGACTCGCACCGATAGCAACTGCACAGCGGCTAAATTGCCGCCGCCGATTGTTATCGGGTTCTTGCACATGCAGCTTCACCGCATACAGTGCGCACAACAGGTAAGGCACCAAGACGCAACTGGTTGCCAGCTTTACCAAGCCGAGATAAGTATCTTGGGAGAAAAACGTGATCACCAGAAAGACCTGAATCAAACCATTTGTCAGCCATAACACGGGGGCTGGTGATGCATTTTTGTTTTCTTTTGCGAAAATACGCGGCATACCGCCGCCACGGGCACAATCAAAAGGCAGTTGCACACAGAGTAACGTCCAATTCAACCAAGCCCCGAGCAACGACAAGACCAAGCCAATCGTCACAATCAATGCGCCGGTTTTGCCAATAACCTGTTCCAACACATATGCCATGGATGGGTTTTGCGCGTGCGCTAACGCAGATTGGGAGACAATCCCAAAAGACAACACACTGATTGCAACATATAGGATCAACGTCAACGCAAAGCCGATAAAAGTCGCGCGCGAAACATCCGCAGCCTTGCGTGCCCGAGAAGACTCAACTAACGCACCTTCAATGCCAACAAATACCCATGCAGTGACCAACATGGTGCTTTTGATTTGACTGAGCAAGGGTAAACGCAGCGCCGAACCCCAGATATCATGACTAAACAAGGGCCAACGAAACGCGATGCTAACCAGGATAAGAAACAGAACAATCGGTATAACCTTGCAGATACTCGCGACCAGATTGATAAAGGCTGCTTCCCGAACGCCTCTTAACACCATCCCGTGAAATACCCACAACATGATACTTTGGCCAACCAGCGCAGCCAGTGTATTGCCTGCGCCAAACGCGGGGAAAAAATACCCCAACGCACTGAACATCAATACGGCATAGGAAACATTACCTATCCAGGCACTGACCCAATAACCCCATGCCGAGTTGAAACCAACAAACCCACCAAAACCGGCTTTGGCATAGGTGTACACGCCATCTTCCAGCTCTGGCCGACGCTCCCGTAAATCGGCAAACACCTGCGTCAGCATCCACATACCTAACGCGGTAATTCCCCACGCAATAACAATCGCTCCGAGGGCGGCCGAATCCGCCATGTTTTGTGGCAGTGACCAAATCCCACCACCCACCATAGCCCCGACCGTTAGAGCGATTAGGCTAAACAGCCCCAGTTTTTGGCTTGCTGATTTAGACGTTTCGGTAGGCGTCGAATCAGACATAGACGCCTCGCATCAAATGGCTAGCGTTAGTCTTCATAAAACTGCAAATGGTTTTCGTCATTCACAATAAACGTGCCTTTTTCACGCTTTAGAATGGCATCAAGATCAGACAAAGCGCCAATGGCTGCAAACAAACCGCCAGAACGCACAAAATCACACGCAGCCTCTACCTTAGGTCCCATCGAGCCCGTCGCAAACGAAAACGCCGTCATCGCATCCGGCGAGGCACTGTGTATGCGCCGCGAACCCGGTTGATGAAAATGTGATTCCACACACTCAACGTCCGTCAACATGATAAGCCCTTCTGCACCGATCGCCTTACCGAGAACGTTCGAAGCGGCATCTTTATCAACCACCGCTTCGACGCCACAGATCAACCCCTTATCTTCAATCACAGGAACACCGCCACCGCCGGTACAAACAACCAGCAATTCGGGTGTTTCTATCAACTGCCGGATGATAGGTTCTTCAACGATAGAGAGTGGGCGTGGTGATGGAACAACTCGACGATACGCGTCGCCATCTAATCGCATACGCCAGCCTTTTTCTGCTGCGAGCCGGCGCGAAGTATCCTCGTCGTAGATAGGCCCAACAAACTTGGTCGGTTGCCGAAAAGCCGGGTCATCAATATTGACCCGTGTTTGCGTCAACATCGCTATCACATCGCGCTTACTATGGTTACGCAGACCTTGCGCCAAGAGATAGCCGATCATACCTTCGGTTTCTGCGCCGAGCACATCGAGCGTGTAGGGGCTAACGCCTTTATAGGCATCATTTTGTAAGGCTAGAAGCCCAACTTGGGGGCCGTTACCGTGAGTAATCACCAATTGGTGTTTGTCACTGGCCCGCGCGATCACACGTGCAGCCACATCAATATTGTCAGTTTGAACCTGCTGCTCCATCGGCTCGCCCCGGCGTAGCAGTGCATTTCCACCCAGTGCAACAACCAGCTTCACATTAACCTCCAGACGCTTCAGACCTGCATATTAGATTATCGATATAACGTTAAAAACACAGACTTGCGACCATCACGGCCTTAATCGTATGTAACCGATTTTCAGCTTGATCAAATACAATCGATGCTTCCGACTCGAATACTTCATCGGTCACTTCCAAAGCATCAAGCCCAAACCGGGCGAAGATTTCCTCACCTTTCACGGTTTCGCGATTATGGAATGCTGGCAGGCAATGCATGAACTTGCACTGTCGATTTCCGGTTGCTTTCATCAGCTTAGCGTTTACCTGATACGGTAACAGCGCCTTGATGCGTTTTTCCCAGACATCGTCAGGCTCTCCCATCGATACCCATACATCGGTATAGAGGTAATCGCAGCCTTTAACTGCGCGTTCGGCATCATCAGTGACCAGCAATCGGGCATCCGTCGCCTTGGCAATTTTGTTGCATTGGCGAATAAAGTTCTTATCTGGCTGACAGTTAACCGGGCTCGCCATGCGGAAATCCATCCCCATTTGCGCGGCACCAATCATCAGTGAACGCCCCATATTGTTGTCGCCATCGCCTAAAAAGCAGAAACGCACATCTCTGAGCGGTTTGTCGCTGTGCTCTCTCATGGTTAGCAAGTCAGCAAGAATCTGAGTCGGATGATATTCATCAGTTAACCCATTCCAAACGGGTACGTTAGAATTCGCTTTAAGCACGTCAACATTATGCTGAGAAAAACCTCGGTATTCGATCGCATCATACATCCGCCCAAGCACCCGAGCGGTATCTTTCATGGATTCCTTGTAACCAATCTGCGAACCGCTGGGGCCAAGGTATGTCACATTGGCGCCTTGATCATAAGCCGCAACTTCAAAGGCACAACGGGTTCGTGTCGAGGATTTTTCAAAAATCAGCGCGATATTCTTGCCGGTTAGGCGTTGGCGCTCCGATCCGGAATACTTCGCCATTTTCAGGTCAGCAGACAAATCGAGTAAAAATCGTATTTCTTTCGGCGTTAATACGTCTAAAGATGTCAGGCTGCGATCTCGCAAGTGAAAGCTCATCGGTTTATCTCCTAATGAATACAACAGCAAATAGACTGCCCGTCAGATTTAGTCGATATCATCCCGATCGAACGGACAACTCATGCAGCGCGCACCGCCGCGACCGCGCCCAAGTTCGCTACCCGGTATCGTCATCACCGTGACGCCGGCTTCACGCATTCGCGATACTGTTCGGGCGTTATGTTCATAACCGACAACAACACCGGGGCGGATAGTTAGCACGTTATTGGCGTCATTCCATTGTTCGCGCTCTTGTTGAAATACGTCACCGCCGGTTTCAATCAAGCGCAACCGATCAACGCCAAGATGGTCTTTCAACGCATCAAACAGACGTTCGCCAAGGGATTCGATCTTCAATGATTTGTTGCCGGAACCTTGAGTGATTCGCCAACATTCAGTCGAGTGCATAACTTCAGGAAAAATAGTAAAGCAATCTCGATCTAGCATGGTCATGACGGTATCCAAATGCATGCTTGATCTGGCTTTCGGAAGCTTCACTGCAATAACTTGGCGGGCCGCCCCCGCTTGAAAGAGCGCAGTGGCTAATAGCTCAACAGCCTGAGGGCTGGTTCGCTCGCCAAGTCCAATCAATACCAAGCCGTTGCCGATGATCATCACATCACCGCCTTCAACGGTGGCGCCTTCATACTTTCGATCATTGTTACCGTACCAAAAATCGAACGGCTGACTAGAAAACAAAGGGTGGAAATTATAGATCGCTCGCAAATTGGCCGTTTCTCTTCGACGCGCCTGTTTCGCCATTGGATTAACGCTAACGCCATTAA
This sequence comes from BD1-7 clade bacterium, assembly GCA_902705835.1. NCBI lineage: Bacteria > Pseudomonadati > Pseudomonadota > Gammaproteobacteria > Cellvibrionales > Spongiibacteraceae > BD1-7 clade bacterium. Next base: position 230,785 of record CACSIN010000027.1, on the reverse strand, counting down.
AAATCCAACAGGAAGTATCGCGTGTAAACAGATGGTTGGGCAGCGGCGGCAGGATAAAATCGTATGGCCCTTTGACGGTTTCCACCAAGGAATCCGAACGCCCGGGTAGTTCGCTACGGGTTAGCCCACAAATCAAATAAGTCGCCATATCAAGGGCTGACATACCTAATAGATATTCGCGCACTTCATCAGCGAGTTTGGTACCTAAAAAGTAGGCTGAGCATTGCTGCTGCAGTAACCACTGGCGCGCATCTGAGTTTTCCAACACATCGGCTAAGAGATTTCTCAGCAGATGTACTTCAACACCTTCATCACGCAGCGTTTGTGCAAAGTAATCATGCTCTTTGCCTGCTCGCTCTACATTTAATACGTCATCAAACAGCAACCCTTCGCGGTTTGACGGCGTAAGCCGCTCAAGATCCAGCCCAGGACGATGAAGAATCACTCGCCGTAAACGCCCTGTTTCGGATCCAACATAGCAACGAGATTGGTGCATAGGCATTTACCTGATGAAAAAGTCACACATCTATAAGACACTTCGAACCAACAAAGTTGCATCCACGAAACCACGCTATAGCGTGGTATCAAAACCATTTCAGAGCATCATCAAATCTATATTGATGATGCTCAACTCTTGACTAACAAAAAGCATGATCCTTATAATCAGCGCACCACAATGGAACGTTGTGTTATAAAAAACGATTTTAAGGATGAAAAAATGTTAAAACGTACTCTGCTTGCTTCTGCTGTTCTGGCGTTCGCCTCCTCTACCCATGCATACAACTTCGAAGGGACTTATACCCTATCCGGGGGAACTACCCAGCTTGAAATGAATGGTGACAAGGGCGATAAAATTGAGCTCCTCGATCATCAGGTTGATTTAACGGTTTATTTGCAGGATATCGATGTTTCCAAAGGTGCTTGGAACGAAGCTGCGTTTCTGAATAAAGCATCAAGTGTAACGGGCAGTATGCTGCTTGAAGAAAGCAAGGTCGAAGATTCCGATGACGACGACAAATTTAAGACAAACAGTTTTTCACTGGGCGGCCGTGCAGTCGTTAGTGATTTTATCTTCGATGCATCTATTGCAACTAGCAAAGACAACGATGATGACTCTAAGACCCAGACGTCTTCATTTGGTTTTGGTTCCTACATTGGCAACAATCACTCAGTAACTGGTGACGTTACCTTCCGAAGCGGGGATGATTTTATTGGTTCATTTAATGGCTTTGATTTAGGCGCGAATTACCACGGTTATTTTCCCGTCGGCACTAGCAAAATGTCGATGTCTCTTGATGCCCGTGCATCGATCGTTTCAGATACCTACAATGGCGTTAGCGATACCGACTCAACAGGAGGCGGTGTTGATATCGTATTCACCTACTTTCCGTTCCCACAATTTGGTTTAGGTGCTGAACTACAAACACTGTCGCGTACTATCAGCCAACCAGGCGCCGACGACATTGATGAAACTCGTGCACGTTCAACTATTTTTGCTAATTGGTATCCGGTTGAGCAATTTCGCATTGGCGCACAGTTTTACGCACAAAACCAAGAACGGGAAAATGACGACAACAAGTTAGAAAACAACGGGGCCGGTGCGGCATTGGATCTTCGTATCCGATTCTAAACCTCGCCTACCGTAATACGTTGTCAGAAAAAGGCTGGTTAATAAACCGGCCTTTTTTTCGCCCATAAAACTAACACTTTAAATAATGCTATTATCGCGCCAATTTTTTTGCACCGATAAAAGGATAATAGGATGTACAAAACCCTGGTCGTCGCTAGCTTGGCAGCTGCTAGCACTCTTTCTCACGCCTATCAGGTTGAGCTGAATTACGGCGGTAGCTACAACAAATCTAAAACCGAACACAAAGAAACAGGAACAAAAACAAAGTCAACACCGCTCAAATTACATTCTGTGGATATGCGCGTTTACCTAACTCCAGTAAGCATTGAAAAGGGCCCACTAGCGCTCGCGGCGTTCTTTGATAAAGCGTCGGCATTTGACTTAAATTACAATCGAGTTATCTCAGACAATAGAACCGAAAACATCGGTCTCGGTTACTCAGGCGTTACCAGCGATATCATTTACCGCGCTTCAGTCAATAGCAATATCGGCGAGAAACGACAAGAACAAAGAAGCTATAACATAGAGGCTGGCGCTTATATTAGCGACTGGCATACGCTAACGGGCTCGCTGCAATATAGCCGAGGCCGCAGTTACGCCGATAACCCCGGCTTTGGCAATGTCGCTCCATTTCGCAGCGAAGCAGCATCTGATAGCTATTCAATGGCAGTAAACTATTTAGGTGTTGTGCCGCTAGGTTCCAGCGATCAGTTCCTGCAGATAAACGGTTCTTTAGGTTATGGTACCGGCACGGGGAAGTTCGATAGCGCAATCGCACAGAGTAACTCCGATAATTCTAGCTTCTCTCTGAGGGCTGGAGTAACTTGGTACCCCATTAAAAGTTTAGGGTTAAGTGCGAACCTAAACCACTTTACGGCGAATTCTGATAGCGAAAGTGTCACAACACTGCCGCAAGGCTCGTCAACTAACAAGTCAGATACAAAGACTAACGGAGTCGCCGCTAACCTTGGCATTCAATGGTTTCCGATTCCTGCGTTAGCTTTACGGGCAAGCTATTCAATCAGTACACTGACTAACGATACTGGTGACAATAAATTCGAAACTGACGGAAACGGTTTCGCCGGTGGATTATCATACCGCTTCTAACGTCTACCCATGATGATATCAACGGGGGTCGAATGGCCACCGTTACGGCCGGTTCCCTTTCATCGCCGTCGTCGTATTCGACTCACAAACAACAATCCGAACAGTATGATGACACCCGTTGATCCGCTGGAAAGCAGGTTGGGCTCCGGTTGAGGTTCTAGTTCTGATTGAGGTTCTAGTTCTGATTGAGGCTGTGGAACAGCTCTGGATCCAAATCAGTAGTACCGCCTGACACGGCAGGACCTGCCAGTGCATTGTCATATCATTGCAGTCACTCACTCCATCCGCATTAAAATCACCACCGGGGTTGTATTCAAACGCAACTATGTCGAGCAGTAACGCCATCGTTAACAAAAACTCGGTATCTCCAGTACATCTTGGATCCATCAAATCATTGCCCCAAAAAAGATCCGTTTCATGAGCAATATGGTTTCCAAATAATTAGCCGCAGCTGCGCTGATGCCTACATACATGGACATACATGCCGCCGCTAAACTAGGAGCGACCTCCTTTACGTTTTGGCCTGATGTGACCTATTAGGATAGATAGCTAGGCAACATTTTAATCGCGCAAAAAGTAGTCACGCAATCATTCGTGCCCTGAACCCCTACTCTCTTATCGCAGCTGTTGTTATCAACTGCCTCAGCGGCAACTGACCTGACAAGCACCGCTGGCACTACCACCAATAGACGCATTACCGGCCGTCTGGATCTCATCTGCCTGATTTTTCGGTTTTCGCCGAGTCGTCTATCTTTTACAGAGGCTCATCAACAGGACAAACCAACATGATCAAACGATCACTCTTCTGGGTTTTGGGTAGCACGCTGCTAATCACAGCATGTGACGATAATGACAACGACGATAGAGGCAACCCGTTTGTCGAAGGTGTTGCGCAAGTAACGTCACGGCAAACGCCGGATTCTGCAGAGTTAACCGCCAACATCGTGCCCGGTAGCGTCGATCCATCAGCACCTCAGACTCAAAACAAACTCGTTTCTGCTAACGACACTGTCATCCTGATTCGCTCTCAACAACCGGATTGCCCAACCGATAACGTCTCAGGCTGTATCAATGGCGAACAAGATGTGATTGACGGTTCTATTATTCAAGACACCAATTTACTGCCCGAAAAACCCGCATGGATCAAAATTAAGGTCGGTGATCAGGTCGAAGAATTCTCCGTGAATGTGCTTAAAAATCGTAAATCACATGCATTGGTGAATCTGGATAAAAAGCTCATGGTTATCGGCGGTAAAGTCGATGACACGCTGACTAACGACATTCTAGAATCAAAAAACCTTGGGCGCAGCTGGCGAAAGCTAACCCCAAGCACTGCTGTTTTCAGCCCACGCAAAAGCCATAAAGTGACCATGCATAATGGCATGATGATCATGACAGCAGGCAAAAACGAAAACGGTGCAACCAACCATGTTTGGATGTCGAAAGAAGGCAAGAAGTGGGAAGACATCACACCAGCATCCGGTGAAGGATTTCCAGCTCGCTGGAGTCACGAAGCACTTAGCCATTTAGGCAAGCTCTATGTGTTCGGCGGCGTAACTGATGCCAGCGGCGTCAAGCAAGTACTTGATGATATCTGGGAATCCGCCGACAACGGCAAGACTTGGCAGCAAGTCACCACCGAAGGTCGTCAGTGGCTTGCCCGCAAAGCACTCTCAGCAGCGTCACATCTCGGCTATATCTACTTGATGGGTGGCGAAAATGACGCACGCAATGCCTTTGATGACCTCTGGCGCAGTATCGACGGCAAAAAATGGGAACATCTGCTCCCCGCCGCCGACCTAAAACGCCGCACCAGCCATAAATTAATCAGCCACCTTGGCAAACTTTACCTGATGGGGGGTAAAGGCCACCGTGATAATCCGGATGAAACCAAAACCTACATGAACGACGTGATGATGTCGGCTGACTTGGGCATGAGCTGGACCACCATTGTTGCAGATCGTGTTAGCGGCACAGATACCCAGAATCGCGACCGTAGCGCGTTAGTATTCTCGCCACGTTCAGCATTTGACGTTGCCAGTGTTGACGACAAAATGGTGATGGTTGGTGGTAACCACGACCGCAAAGGCGGGTTTAACGATGTACATATCGCTACAGGCGACATGACTGAATGGATGAAAATCCATGCGGCACGCAAGCCATTGGATCATCGCGAGGCACACGCCCTGGTGAGCCACGGCGATAAGCTCATCGCTATGGGTGGCAACAACGGCGACAAACACACAGCGCAAATCCATACCAGCGACGATGACGGTAAAACCTGGCAGGAGATTCGCCCTGCGATGGATATTACAGATACAGCCCCGACAGGTCGTGCACTACACCATCTGATGAGTTTCAAAAATGCCCTCTACGTTTTGGGCGGTAAAAACTCTGACAAAGACATGGAGCACGCCGTCTTAAAATCGACCGATGACGGCGAAACCTGGCAGGATATCTCCGCCTTAATTACGGGCGTACTACCTGCAGGCTTTGGCCTGGCCGGCCATGCAGCCACAGTTCATGATGGTAAGATGATCATCAGTGGGGGTGAGAAAGCCGATGGCAGCATCAACGACAAAATCATGATGACCGAGAACGGTGTGGATTGGACCGAGCTTACCCCAAGCTGCGTTATCAACCCTCAAATGCCCGATACTGAATGTAACTTCAAAGTAACAGGGCATTCTATGGCAAGCCATGACGGAAACATCGTCATGATGGGCGGGAAAACACCGGCCCAAGGTGACCCTGAATCGATGGAAATCATCTCACAAGTGCTCACAACCGATGACGGCGGCATGAACTGGATGCCTTTGCAAACTAGCGGTTTGGCACCCGTAACTGCACATAAACTCGTAAGCACGGGCGACGACCTCGTTGCAACGGGCGGCATCACCACTGAATCCGAAGACGCTCAAACACTGGCCCCCGCCATGATGATCTCTGGCGATGACGGTAAAACTTGGGAAGCACTCCATGACGGATTTTTATTCAGTAAACGGAAGTTTCATCAGGCCCTTATCCATAAGGGTGAACTCTTGGTGTCTGCGGGCGCAAACGAGTTCGGAGAAATACTATCGGATTTTTGGGCAATAGCCGTTCCCCATTCAGAGGAAAATACGGCAAACCGTCATTCCGTGCCGATTACTCGTTCTAATTCCTTCACAATGTGCTTCGGCATTGCAGCTTTTATCGAAGAAGAAAGTAACAAAGATTTCAAAGCCGCATGCCGGGCATTCGAGGAGAAAAGACATCTGAGATAGCGCCGAAAAACAGGGTACTCGCTAAAACTAAATTGTTACTCGATGCCATCATGCACAAAACCGGAAGCAGCAATACTTCCGGTTTTTACTTTCTAGCACGACCATCATAAAGCTAAGTTTAAGAAACCCGTCGTGATGCAGTTTTCGATTCACTGGCATAGCGATTTACCGCGACCAGCACACTGTTGATATTGGCAGACATAATATCGTCATCTTGCGCTACCCCAACAAAATTAGTGCCATCGATCTTGATTTGAACAAACGCCATGGCTTTAGCATCGGTGCCTTCACCTAAGGCGATTTGATCGAAATGTTGAACTTCAAAATCAATACCCATGGTTTTGCGCAAACCATCACTGAGGGCAGAAATTACCCCCATACCGTGACCATGAATTAACACAGCGTCATTACCGTCGCTAATACTCGCCTTAAGGGTTTCAGCATCTTGGTTCTTTTCGAATTGATAGCTCAGCACCTGAAACTGCGGCGTCTCATCATTTTGGGGCTGCATAAATACCGCATCAAAAATCTGCCAAATCATCTGGCTGTTAACTTCACATTGATGTGTTTCAGAATATCGCTGAACCTCTCGACTCAACACAATTTGCATCCAACGCGGCATCGCTACGCCAAATTCGGATTCCATAATAAAGGCAACACCGCCTTTGCCCGATTGGCTATTCACACGGATCACCGATTCATAATTCNGGCCAATGTCTTCCGGATTGATCGGCAAGTACGCGACATCCCACGCTTGATCAGCATCTTGCTGGGCCAAACACTTCTTGATGGCATCTTGGTGGCTACCGGAAAACGCCGTGTATACCAACTCACCAAACCATGGGTGTCTTGGGTGCGTCTTGATCTGCGTACAAGATTCAACCGTGTTAATAATTTCAGAGGCAATGGATAAATCCAACTGCGGATCTACCCCTTGGCTATATAAGTTCATCGCCATAGTAACAATATCCATATTACCGGTACGCTCGCCGTTACCCATCAAGGTACCTTCAACCCTATCAGCTCCGGCCATAACCGCTAACTCTGCCGCGGCAACAGCGCAACCTCTATCGTTGTGGGTATGCACAGATACCAAAATGCTGTCACGACGTTTAACGCTGTCGCAAAAGATTTCGACTTGATCAGCGAATACATTCGGGCTCGCGCATTCAACCGTTGCGGGCAAATTAATAATGGCCTTGTTGCCGGGCGTTGGCTGCCAAACATCAATAACGGCATTGCAGATATCGATCGCAAAATCAGTTTCTGTGCCTGAAAAACTCTCCGGCGAATATTCAAACGACCATTGCGTATTTGGGGATTTGCGCGACTCATCCAGCACCTTACGCGCGCCATTAATGGCGATATCAACGATGCCGGACTTTTCAGACCGGAAAACCTTTTCGCGCTGCACTGGTGACGTTGAGTTATAGACATGTACGATCGCTTGATGGATTCCATCCAACGCATCGAAGGTACGCTCGATAAGGCTATCTCTTGCCTGAACAAGCACTTGAATCGTTACATCATCAGGGATTTGGTTTTCTTCGATCAACCAACGAACAAAATCAAAATCGGGCTGTGAAGCCGACGGAAAACCAACCTCAATCTGTTTGAAGCCCATTTTGACCAGCAAATGCCACATTTGCTTTTTCTGGGTAACAGACATCGGTTCAATCAGTGCCTGATTACCATCACGCAAGTCAACCGCACACCAGACGGGTGCCTTCACGATCTGATTGTCTGGCCAACGGCGGCTGATTTTAACCGGTTTTGGCGCAGCACAGTATTTGGATGGGTTAAACGAATGAGTATTTGAATCGGCCATAACACACCTTCCTGTATCCTGATGCCCAGAGGCAAGCAATCTTTTATGTTGTGAATACTATACCGACAAAAGCGGAGTGAATGATGGCAAACATTCTTACATGAACGTATTATTTGGCATCATTCACCAATTTTTATCTTTTATTTAGTGCATTAATCCCATACAACTACTTATCGAGCATTCTATACAACTATGGATACCATCAATCTCGATCGAACTGACCGTCGGATTCTCCATGAACTGCAGAAAAACGGCGCCATTGCCAACACCGAGCTAGCCGAGCGAGTCGGCCTATCGCCCTCGCCTTGCGCACGCCGTGTGAAAGCACTACAGGAAGCCGGCATCATTCTCGATACCGTCGCACGACTGGACGCCAAAAAGCTCGGGCTCAACCTAATGGCCATCGTGTCAATCAGCATGGACAGACACACACCCGACCGCTTTGAAAACTTCGAATCCAAAGTGAGCGCCTTCGAAGAAGTGCTGGAGTGCTACCTGATTACCGGCCAATCGGCAGATTACATGTTGAAAGTCGTGGTTAAAGATATGGACGATTATCAGCAATTCTTGTTAGGAAAGCTCACGCGCCTAACCGGCGTTACTGGTGTTCATTCAAGCTTTGTTATGCGCCGAATTATCAACTCTACCGCCTTACCCGTATCGTGAAAACGACTACTTGAAGACGGCTTTATCACCCCCGGTTACTGGGCCGTGACCATTGCTACCCGCAGTATATGAACTAATTTGTATACAGCGAGACGCCAAATCAAACGGTAAATAACGACCCAACACGGAACAGCTATGGATAGCGAACCTGCAAACAACCAGACAGCTCAACCTGTGAAAAAGGTAAACAGCAAGCTGGTCTCCGCAGTAGTACTGGGCAATACAATCGCCTGGGCAGATTTTGCGCTCTATGCTTATTTTTCTCCGATTCTGGCAAAGGTGTTTTTCCCCTTCACCTCTTATTCAACGTCACTAACGTTGTATTTTTTAATCTTTGCCGCTGGGTTCGTTTTTCGACCGCTCGGTGCCATGATTTCTGGCGCCTACGCCGACAAACACGGACGCAGAAAAACCCTGTTGGCAACAGTAATTATTTCATCCGTATGCACGGCCATGATCGGCGTCTTACCCGGTTACGACAAACTCGGCTATTTTTCCATTGCCCTCTTATTAGCCGTCCGCATATTGCAAACCATGGCAATATCAGCAGAGCCGACTAACTCAACTGCTCTACTTATTGAGCTGGGCCACAACCAGCGCCGTGGATTTATTTCGAGCAGTGTTATGTGCGGCGTGTTTCTGGGTTTTTCGATTGGCATTCTGTCGTTCTATCTGATTACAGTAAAACTGGACGACGCGCAGATTGCGCTTTGGGGCTGGAGAATTCCGTTTATTTCGTTCCTGTTCATCGGTTTGTTAGTCGCCGTACTACTTAACACGGTTGATGAATCGCCCGTATTTCTGGCGCATAAAGCACGGGGCGAAATCAACAAAAGCCCAATACAAACGTCCTTCAACACCCAAATTCATTCGCTTGTGATCTCGTTTGGGTACGGCATCATGATGGCGATGGGCAACTACTTCTTGCTGGGCTTTATGCCCTCCTTCCTGACACACGACATCGGGCTAACTCTAGAGGAAGCTAACTTAGCAATACTGGTGTGTTTATTGGTGAGTACGGCGTTGATTCCGGTATGCGGCCTTATTTCAGACCGCGTCGGCAGACGCCCAGTAATGGCAACCGGAGCAGTATTGTTTATTCTCACTAGTTACCCAACGTTTTCGTTTATCGCTCAAGGTGAGCTGAGTTACGCCATCATTGGCTTGGTGATCTATGCCGTTGCCTTGGCACCAACAGCCGCCGTGCTAACAACAGCCATCACCGAGATGTTCCCGTTTGCATTACGCTGCACCGGTGGGGCCATCGGCTACAATGTTGCCCTAACAGTCGCTGGGGGGTTAACACCTCTAATCTGCCAGCACATTTACCGTTTAACAGGCGACATCTATTCGCTGGTCTACTACATCACCTTGATGGCCTTGATTCATCTGCTGTTTGTTTTATTTTCTAAAGAAACCAAAAACAACGCCATCGACTGATACATCACGTCAGCTCGCTTCCATGTCGGCGACCAAAAGCCTGAGCGCCAGCGCCGTAAAGACCGTTCCCGCGATCACATTCAACCAACGCCGAGCTGTTGCAGACTGTTGCAATCGTTCGCCCATTTGCCCCGCACCAAATGCAATCAAACCAAATACGATGAAAGTGCCTAGCATAAAAACCACACCCAATATCCCAACTTGCGCAAAGACTGGCAGCCCCTGAGGCGCGATAAACTGCGGCAGAAACGCGAGAAAAAACAAGGTGACCTTAGGGTTGGTAATATTCATTAAAACGCCACGTCGGTATAGTGACAATGGCGAAACCAATGTCGAACTCTGATTTGCCGCCCCCAAAGGCACATCGCGCAGAGCCGCTCGCAACGCGCCCCATGCCAGATAAAGCAGATAGCCCGCGCCGGCAAATTTCACTAGCGTAAACGCAAACGATGACGCTTGTATCAACGCAGCAAGGCCGAGCGCCACAGCTGCGGTGTGAAACAACAAACCGCTGCACAGCCCAGCAGTTACCCAAAGCCCAGAGCGTCGACCATATAATGCTGACTGACTCAGTACAAACAAGTTATCCGGCCCGGGTGCAACGGCCAACGCCATTGATGTTATCCAGAACGCAAACACGGTTTCAAATGCCATCGGCAATCGCTCCAAAGTCGAGCCGCTACCTATACCAAACACAGCCTCTCACAACAATACAAATACGACAAACCTTCTTCGGTCGCACTGCTGCCGGACCACCAATTCTTGACTATACTTCGCCCGAAAAGTACGGAGTGTATTGCGATAAGAAACGTACTGGGCGGTCACCCCCCAAGCGGTAATCAGCAATTTTCCAGGAAGATATCCATGCTATCAATGGTCAGCACCAAACGCCTGTGTTTAATGGTTTTCTCGCTGGTGTTCGCCAACGGGTGTGAGAAACCCACGACCCGGACGCCCTCCGAACCAGCAAACGCGGATATTGTCTACGCCATCGAACGCGACATTCCAAATTTCACACATTACCCAGCCAATACCCAAGCCGTTGAAACCGTTGATATCGTTGCAAGGACCCGAGGTTTTATCGAAGGAATACATTTCAAAGACGGCCAGATCGTCAAACAAGATCAACTGCTTTATACACTCGAGGTTATCTATGACCAAGCCGATGTCGAACAGGCACAAGCCGAATTGGCCATCACTAAAGCCAAGGTAACTCGCACCCGACTATCTTACGAACGGCAAGAACGGCTGTTAGCTAAAACGCTAACCTCCAAAGAAGAGCGGGACAAAGCCTTACTTGATTTCAACGAGGCCGTTGCAGAACGTAAACGCGCCCGTGCATTGCTGGCTCAGGCACAACGTGAGTTGAGTTACACTGAAGTACGCGCCCCTTTCAATGGCCGCATCAGCCGAACACGCTTCTACCCAGGAGAACTGGTTGACCCCGACAATGCCAACGGAAGCACAACCTTGACCCAAATGCTCAAAACTTCCCCCTTGTATGTCGACTTTCCGATCCCCTCCAATGATCTGCAAACACTCTTAACCGCTCAGTATCAGCAAGGTTTTGCGCTACCAGTGCGCTTCACGTTGTTATCGGATTCTCCGATACATACATTCGGTTCATTGAATTTCATTAATAACACTGCTGACCAGCAATCTGGCACGATATTACTCAGAGCCACGATCTCCAATCAAGCCAACGACATCTACCCAGGCCAGTACGGCACAATTTTTGTTCAAACCGGTACGATCCCCAACGCTATCTTGATCCCTACAACTACTATTCATGAAGATTTCAACGGCAAGTATGTGTACACCGTTGATACTCAGCAACAACTGAAGCGACAAAACATCAAAGCTGTGCAAAAGATTGACGCATGGACACAGGTTCAAGGGCTTAAAGCAAATACACCGATACTGGCAGGTGGCCTCTCGATCGTACATCCAGGTTTACACGTTATACCCAACAAGATTCCGCCGCCGCCCGCGCCAGTCACAGCAAAGGATATGTCGACGGCACACACGATCCAAAAGGACGACCAGGGATGAAGCTTTTTCGCTGTCGTAATCAATACCGCCATAATCGACACGGTCTCGATCGATCACTGTCCTCAACGCTTACAATCCTGTTTTCCACCTCGCTGACAGCGCTAACACTGTTCGGTTGTAGCCAGCAGGAAAACGCGCACCGCAAACAAGCACCAACATTAGAAATCATGAAACCCGTCAGTATGAAGATGCCTGACCAGTTGTTTTTTTCGGCCTATGCCGACGCCTTTGAGAGTGTTGATATTGTCGCCAGAACGCGCGGTTTTATTTCTGATGTCTGCTTTCAAGATGGCCAATATGTGAAGAAAGATCAGCTCCTCTATCGAATCGAACAGATCATCAGCCAAGCCGAATCAGAACAAGCGCAAGCCGAGGTACAGATCGCACGCGCTGAAGTTGCTGAATCACGGATAGAACTCAAACGCTATCAACGCCTCGTCAAAGCCAAAGCCGCGTCACAAGATCAGCTCGACCAAGCAACGCTTAACTTTCGCACAGCCGTCGGCGATCTTGATAACGCCAAGGCACGCCTCAAACGCTATCGCCAGGATTTAATCTATACCGATATTCGCGCACCCTTTAGTGGGCGAATGAGCAAAACGTCATACTATCCCGGCCAGCTAGTGGGTGAGTCGAATTCCGATGCCGATACACAACTCAGTTCAATCAAACAACTCAATCCGCTTTACGTCTATTTCAACGTTCCTTCGACACACTTGCAAACCGTACTTCGCGCCCAAAACACTGAAAAATTACCTTCGGCGAGCAAAGACTTGATAGAAACATCACACGTCCAGTTTACAACCATTGGCAAACACCCCGTTGAACAACACGGCACACTGGATTTCATAGATATCGGCGTGAACCCTAGCAGCGGAACAATCAGCGCACGAGCGACCATTGCGAATCCGAACCATCTAATTTACCCAGGCCAAAGCGGCCACCTGATACTCACACTCGGCCATGCGCGAGATGTGCTGATGCTACCGTCAGCGATTATCAAACTGGATCAATTGGGTAGCTATGTTTACACGCTCAATAACGGTTCGGTAAAACGTATCAACGTTGAAAGACAAGCAACATATGGCCCCTGGACACAAGTCACGGGCATCCAGTCAGATCAAAATATCGTGACTAACTATCTCGACATCGTCAAACCCGGCCAGCAACTTAACAGTAAAACGATACAGGTTAGCCCTGGGCCTGAACCTAACACTCTGTTTGATGATGCCGAAGTCATGGTGACAGTTCCAGCTCACGAAAAACCGCGCGTCTTGCAAGCTCCCGATACAACCATCAAACCGGACAACCTGAGTAACGCTTGCCAACAGGGATAGGGATTACATTATGTTTTCACGGTTTTTTATCGATCGCCCCATCGCCGCGTCGGTCATCGCCCTGTTGATGGTTTTCGCGGGCAGTATTGCAATTACGCTGCTTCAGGTTGAACTCTACCCAGAAATTGTGCCTCCACGCGTCTCAGTAACCGCCAGTTACCCCGGAGCAAGTGCCCAAACCATGGTTGACGCCGTTACGGTTCCGCTAGAAGACGAAATCAACGGTGTTCGCGGAATGGTGAGTGTCGAAAGCACTAGTACTGACCAAGGCCAGGTGACCATCGTCGTCACCTTTGAAGTAGGCTACGACCTCGATATTGCCGCTGTCGACGTGCAAAACCGGGTAGAACTAGCCAAACCCCGACTGCCTGACGAAGTTATTAAAAACGGTATCGATATCGAAAAAGGCTCAACTGACATCGTCATGTTTGTTCACGTTATCTCCCCCGGCGGCAAACGTGATTTGGAATACATCGCCAATTACGCGGCCATCAATGTGGTTGACCCGATCAAACGGGTTAAAGGCGTCGGCGAAGTCGTGGTATTCGGTGATCGAACGTATGCCATGCGTATTTGGGNCGACCCGGTGAAACTTGCCGGCTACCGACTTACCGTCAACGATGTTATCAGCGCTGTTCGTGATCAGAACGAAGTCGCACCGGTAGGTATCATTGGCGGAACCCCTTCAAAGGCGGATCAATCAATCCAGCTTATCGTCGAAACCAAAGGCAGGCTAGATCAAGTTGAAGAATTTGAAGATATTGTGGTGAGTCGCTCAGACAATGGCTCGTTGATTTTTGTTAAAGATATCGCTCGGGTTGAACTGGGGGCCGACGACTATCTGACCGACCTTTCGGTTAACTCACACCCGGCGGTAGGTATTGGCATTAGCCAACTCCCCAATGCCAACACATTAGAAGTTGTTGGTAATATAAAAAACATCCTCAATGCTCTCGAACCAAATCTACCCGAAGGCATTACCTACGATATCGCACGTGATGCCACCTTATTCATCAATGGTGCCCTAAAAGAAGTTGGCCTTACCTTCTTGTTTGCACTGGTTCTGATTGTGCTGGTCGCCTATGTATTTTTGCAGAACTGGCGCACAACGCTGATCACCCTGATTACGATTCCCGTGTCGCTGATAGGTACCTTCGCGTTTCTTGCGCTACTTGGTTTTTCGATGAACATGTTAAGTCTTTTTGGGCTTATTCTGGCAATTGGATTGGTCGTCGATGATGCCGTTGTTGTTATCGAAAACATCAATCGCATCAAAGAACAAGAATCACTGCCGGTACGAGATGCAACGATTCGCGCAATGGATGAAGTACGAGGCCCTATCATTGCCTCGACGTTAGTGATGATGTCGGTGTTTATACCTGCTGCGTTTATGCCCGGCATTACCGGCAAACTGTACCAGCAGTTTGCCATAACAGTATCGTGCTCATTGGCGCTATCGTTGGTCAACGCACTTACGTTTACGCCAGCTCTTTGTGCGTTGTTATTGAAATCTCATGACACACAACAAGGTTGGTTTTTTCGCAAATTCAATGCCGCCTTTGATGCGTTGCTGGCCGGCTACGACAAATTGATCAAATGGACCATTCCCCGAAAACTGTTAATGAGTAGCATGTTTGTTCTGGTTATCGGGATTACAGCCGCACTGATATTTTTGGTTCCCCGCGGTTTCTTACCGGAGGAAGACCAGGGCTTTTTTTATGTAAACGTTCAATTGCCAGAAGGCTCCTCACTTAAACAAACGCACAAGGCGATGCAAAAGGTGCTTCACGAAGCGCAAAAATTGCCAGGGGTTATGGACGTCGTTCTCGTCGATGGCTTTAGTATTTTATCGCACAGTAAAACCAGTAATTCAGGGTTTGTAGTCATTGAAATGCTGCCATTTGATCAACGCGACGCCAGTGAATCCGTGTTTAAGCTCACCAAAGATTTACAACTGTCACTGGATAAAATAGGTGACGCGCAATTTTTGGTGATTAATGTTCCGGCAGTTCAAGGGCTTTCAACAGCAGGCGGATTTGAATATATCTTGGAAGATCGAGCCGCCCAAGGGCTTGAGGCTCTCTACAGTAATACACAGCTCATGCTTAACGCAGCCAACGTGCAGCCAGCTATCCGCGATGTGTTTAGCCCATTTAAAATCGACACTCCCATACTCTACTTAGATATCGATCGAGCACAAGTCATGCGCCAAGGAGTACTCCTGCAAGATCTGTATCTTGCACTACAGGCAAATCTCGGGTCTTTTTACATTAATGACTTCAATAAATACGGCAAAATTTATCGCGTATTTATTCAGGCTGATATCGATTTTCGTTCCAGCCCAGAAGACCTGCAAAAGATCTATGTCAAGAACATTAACGAAGAACTGGTTCCTATCAGCGATCTAGTTCGTTACGAATATCGTGCTGGAGCCAGCAAAATTCGGCGTTACAACCTGTACACATCGGCTCATCTAATCGGCTCACCATCAACAGGACACACCAGCGGCGAAGCCATTGCGATTATGGAACAACTCACCAAAGAGATACTAACTGACGGCTTTTTCTTTGAATGGACAGACACCGCTTATCAAGCCAAAAAGGCGGGCAACGTGGCACCGATCGTTTTCGCGCTGTCGATCATCATCATTCTGATGATTCTAGCAATACTTTACGAAAGCTGGCTTTTGCCGTTTATGATCATACTCGCAGTTCCTTTTGCTGTTCTGGGTGCATTGAGTTTTCAATTTATTCGCGGCCTGGCTAATGACACATTCTGCCAGATAGCCTTGATAATGTTGGTGGGGTTATCGGCTAAAAATGCCATCTTAATTGTGCAGTTTGCGAACGAAAAATACGTCGAAGGGTCCAGCGTTGTCGATTCCGTCATATTCGCGTGCAACACAAGGCTGCGCCCAATTCTGATGACCGCCATCGCTTTTGTAGCCGGTATATTTCCGCTCGTTATAGCGACTGGAGCCGGGGCTGCATCGCGCCACTCCTTAGGCACGGCAGTATTTGGAGGGATGATTGTATCGACAACGTTGGCTCTGATATTTGTGCCATCAATTTACGTTATCTTTCAACGCTTTCGTGAAAAGCGCGTACCAGACCTACGCGCACGTATGCAAAAACAGCGAAAAACACCGTCAAACAAATAACCGTAAACTAGAACCATTGATTGCGATCAAATAACGCACAACTAATAGCTGATCGTTCTGGTATGCCGCACACGATTGAGCAACTATGGTTAAACAACAAGCCCTGTACTGGAGACAATGATGGACTCACGTATTGATATCAAACAAGCGCTTCGCGTCTATAACAAAGTCATCACACGCGGCACTAAACACACCGGCGACCTAGGCCATGACTATACGCTCGCGGGTCTAACAGCATGGTCTGACGCTGATGGTTACACCTTGATGCTGGAAGATAAAGACGCCAAACTGACTGTGTATTTCCACAACAAATACAATGTCGATTTTCACAACAACTTCGCATTGGATCAGTTTCTTGAACACATGGACAAAATCGACAAGACCGATTTTTAATGGCGCCCAAAGGTCAGAGTGACCAACGCACATTTATCGATCAAAAAAACACAATCAAGGCTCTACAATCATTTCATTTTTCGCATTTATATCGAATTGTGCGAGATATACTCAAATGCCAATAAATGACTTCGGCACCCTGTTCAATAGCCGGTGTATGACACAAGCAATCCGGCGCGTCATTTGCTAAACTTGCGCATTTGCGATTCTAAGATTTCATCGAATAACAATGACAACTGCGCAAGTAAAATCCTCGTCAAAATC
The DNA here is from genome assembly GCA_902705835.1 of BD1-7 clade bacterium. NCBI lineage: Bacteria > Pseudomonadati > Pseudomonadota > Gammaproteobacteria > Cellvibrionales > Spongiibacteraceae > BD1-7 clade bacterium. The sequence goes on along the minus strand of CACSIN010000027.1, from coordinate 213,642 downwards.
CGCCCATACTCCCATGATGCAGCAATACCTTAAAATTAAGGCGCAGCATCCCAACGATATGGTTTTCTATCGAATGGGAGACTTCTACGAACTCTTCTTTGACGACGCCAAAAAAGCCTCCGAATTGCTCGGCATTACGCTAACCGCGCGAGGGAAATCCGCCGGTGAACCCATCCCTATGGCAGGCATCCCGTTCCATTCTGCCGATGGCTATTTAGCAAGACTCGTTAAAAACGGAGTGTCGGTAGCTGTTTGTGAGCAAGTTGGCGACCCGGCTACCAGCAAGGGGCCGGTTGAGCGCAAGGTCATGCGTATTGTCACGCCGGGCACGGTATCCGATGAAGCGCTCATGGAAGAACATAAAGACAATCTACTTGTCAGCGTGTTTGAACAAGACGATAAAGTTGGTTTTGCCGTCATGGACTTAGCCGCTGGTCGCTTTGGCGTATTCGAAGTCAATGATCTTGCCAGCGCCGAGAGCGAGCTTTACCGGCTGGCCCCTGCTGAATTATTGATTGATGAGCACAATAGCTCGGCTGTATTCAGCCGTTACCCGTCCGGATTGCGTGAACGCCCAAGCTGGGAATTCGACGAAGAATCTGCACGACGCTCGCTGAATCAACAATTTAAAACGAAAGATCTCATCGGATTTGGTTGCGAAAATTTATCCGCCGGGCTGATTGCAGCTGGCTGCTTACTGGCCTATGCCCGTGAAACCCAGCGCGGTGATCTGCCGCATATTCGAACATTGCGTCACGAAAGCCGCACATCCAACGTTCGATTAGACGCAGCAACACGTCGTAATTTGGAAATCGACATTAACCTGCAAGGCGAGCAAACTAATACGCTCTTCAGCGTGGTTAACCATTGTGCAACCACTATGGGGTCACGGCTATTGCGACGCTGGCTCAACCTGCCTTTGTCTCAGCGCGAAACCATCGAACAACGCCATGAAGCCGTCGCTGAACTTATCAGCCAGTATTACAGCGACACCTGTTTTGATCATTTAAAGGCCATCGGCGACATGGAGCGAATTCTTGGCCGAATTGCTCTCAGGTCGGCACGGCCGCGTGATTTAACGCGCCTTCAACAGTCACTGGCGGTTCTTCCCGATATTCAATACACGATGGAATCGGCTGAATCAACCTTGTTAAAAACACTGCTACAAACCATTAAAACCTTCCCAGACACCGATGCACTGCTTCAATCTGCAGTCATCGAAAACCCGCCGGCGGTGATTCGCGATGGCGGCGTCATCGCTGAAGGTTACGACGCAGAGCTCGACGAACTTAGAGGCTTGAGCCAAAACGCCGGAGATTTTCTCATCCGGCTGGAACAAAAAGAACGTGAGCGTACCGGTATTTCAACCCTGAAAGTCGGATACAACCGAGTACATGGCTACTACATTGAAATCAGTAAATCCCAAAGCGAACAGGCGCCGACTGAATATATTCGTCGCCAAACATTAAAAAACGCTGAAAGATATATCACCCCTGAGTTAAAAGAATTCGAAGATAAAGCGCTGAGCGCCAAATCACGAGCGCTAGCACGAGAAAAAGCACTGTATGAGGCCCTGTTAGAAACCCTCAACGAGAGTTTAATCCCGCTACAAGATTGCGCTCAGGCCGTCGCTGAGTTTGATGTTATTTGCTGTTTTTCACTGACTGCAGAACGCTTGAATTATTGCCGCCCAACCATGCAAGAGGCATCATCTTTAACGATATCTGAAGGTCGTCATCCAGTGGTCGAACGCGTGTTGGAAACTCCATTCATCGCCAACGATATTGAGCTAGACGAAAATCGACGAACCTTGATTATCACCGGTCCAAATATGGGAGGTAAATCGACCTATATGCGCCAAACGGCACTGATCACACTGCTTGCACATATCGGCAGTTTTGTTCCGGCAAGCGCTGCAACAGTGGGCATGGTTGATCAGATTTTCACACGGATTGGCAGCGCCGATGACCTTGCTGGCGGACGTTCAACGTTTATGGTTGAGATGAGTGAATCTGCCAATATTCTGAATAACGCAACTGATAGATCGTTAATACTGATGGATGAAGTCGGGCGTGGCACATCCACCTTTGACGGGCTTTCGCTTGCCTGGGCATTTGCCGTCGAATTAGCGGCAAATACACATGCAATGACATTGTTTGCCACCCACTACTTCGAATTAACGATTTTGCCCGAGCTGTATCCAAAGGCGGCAAACATCCACCTCAGTGCTACTGAACATGACGATAACATCGTGTTTCTGCATCATATTCAGCCGGGGCCAGCCAGCCAAAGTTATGGTTTGCAAGTTGCTAAACTTGCCGGAATTCCAGCCCATGTGCTGAGCTCTGCACAAACAAAGCTTAAGGAGCTCGAAGCCGCTGAAGATGCAACCGCAACCCAGCCTTCACCTCATCCATCGCCCGCCGAAAAGAACCCAATGCAAGGCGAATTCTTTTCGGCAACAGAACCATCCGCGGCCAACAGACGCATCGGTATGATCAATCCTGATGAATTAACGCCACGCGAAGCGCTTGAATTGATCTACGAACTCAAAAAACTTCACAATTCTTGATCAATACTGTTCAATACTTGCTCACAATCGGCTCAACTCTGCGTCGATATGAGCCTAACTATCACGAACATGCAAATAATAGTAATTCTTGTTTGCATCCAGCGATTAAACCCGCTTAATCTTGCAGTGAAGAGTTAACAAGCGAAAAAAAAATAGGTAAACTACCTCGCATTAAAAATCTGGTGACCACATAAAGGAACAAATATGACATTTGTTGTCGGCGAAAACTGCATTAACTGTAAGCATACAGACTGCGTTGAAGTTTGCCCTGTTGACTGTTTTTACGAAGGCCCGAACTTCCTGGTAATTCACCCAGACGAGTGTATCGACTGCGCGCTGTGTGAGCCTGAGTGTCCGGTTGATGCTATTTTCTCTGAAGACGAAGTACCTGCGGATCAAGAAGTGTTTACTGAACTGAATGCAGAACTTGCTGAACAATGGCCAAACATCACAGAAATGAAAGATGCAATGCCTGACGCCGAAGAGTGGAACGGTGTCGAAAACAAGCTGCAACATTTGAAGCGCTAATCACGCTCTGCTGTTAATCGGCTTTTTTACATTGTCACTAAAGCCAACGAAAACAGCATACAGATAAGCCTAAAAACCCCGCTCGTCGGGGTTTTTTATATCAATTTTTTATAAACACCCTTCCTAAACTCCCAGTGCTTTTCAGCAGCCACGTCATATCTTGCTGTTTTTCTTTGTATTTTTTATCCCCAACTACCCGTTAATAAGTTGTTTACAATCTGATAATAAGATGTGGAAATCCGGCAAAGTGTGAAGTTCGTACCTATACTGAGGTTCCACTATCAGAATTCAGGCATAACGCCATGTTACAGATTGAAGCCAGCAATCCGATACTGGTTCGCGTCGAGCAACGGAACCAACACTTTTTTACAGTTGTGAATGCAGGTACGCATATTGTGCAAACCGAGAGCTTCAATACACGGGAAGCCGCGTGGATGGCCAAAGAAATTCTTCAAAAGAAATACGGTCGCCGATAAATTTCTCCTCAGCCGATTGCCACTATCGCCTGATAGAAAGAACCTTTTCAAAAGAAGAAAAGCTCTCAAAAACTACAATTTAGCAAATAGGTAAGAAGGCAGGGTTAATAAACAGGGCTTTTAAACCCGCACCCTCAAGACAGAATTCGTCCAAGCCGTTCGATCAAGCGCTACCACTGGTAGCGTTTTTTTTATGCGTAAACATATCGATTAACCATGATTNGGGCCTTGGTCACGCACTAGCGTAGCTGTCACTGCATTCACAGCAAACAAGAGCATTCCAAGAATCGTTACCGTCACAACATATTCAAGTGCCAAAGGCACTGTATGGAAAAAGCTCAAAACCCATAAACTCAGACTCCCAATAATGAGGACGAATGATACAAGCGTTAAAACCTCATAACGATTGGAGGTTCGAACGGGTCTGTCACAGTGTGGGCAATAAAATCGCGTTGAGAAATGTGCTACCTCGCGTCGCTCCTCAGATACGTCATGGAACGTGAATTCGTCGAAACAATACGGGCATTCCATATTCCCTCCTTCTTTTATTATCATTGTTGGGGTTAGAACGATACCGACATCAGCATAGCCATCTGGCGATTGCTCATTCGAGTGCAAATATCATGCATCCAAGCGTCTATGCCCCTTAAAAACTAGTCCATGATTCGACGGCTCTCCATGTCATTTAAGCCACAAGGGATTTAGGTTTTAGATATCTATTGATAAAAACCGCTGAACAACACTTCCCAACACCGCTCTATATAGCCGGTTAACGTAGCGTTTTACTGAAAATTTGTGCGCATCGTCATACAGCCGAAATTACACCTCTTTCGGGTGACAAAGAAAAATCACACAAGGATGTGAACCACCGCGGCTATTACGTCAGAAGATAACTAAACTCCTGAAGCTTGGCTAAACTGACATTAACGACAAACCAGTTAATCAATAAAAAGGCTGGAATTCACATTTCGACAGCCACAACAAAGAATGCATAAAGGCGTGAAACATGTACCCTATCGTCTATCCCAAGGCAGCTAAAAAACAGGAGCGTATCGATACACTTCTCGCTCGCCAACAAACCGTTGATCTCAGCTATGAAAACCTGAAGGACGCCCGAGAACGCCGGCTGTGTATCATCTACGATAAACCTGCCTGGTTTCAAATCGCAGACAATCATGCCCTGAACCCCGGTGATCCGATTTTGGAACGCAAATCCTGCACGCCACCTACTCTGAAATTCATCAATTTGGCGAGTAAACTTTATGACGTAGATCGGCACCTTATTTTGGCCATCGTCGTTATGGAGACCAACAGCTGCTTTGATGTGTGGCCGGATCGTATGCGGGAGTATCGCAAACCGATGGGGGTCAGTTTTGATCTTTGGGAAGATCTCGCTGGGTCAGAACATTACATCAAAGACCCCGCCAACAATATTGAAGTCGGCACACTGATCGTTTCGCGTATTCAAAAGAAAATACGAGATCCCAGCGTCGGAAAGATCGCATCAGTGTTCCATCAATTAGATGCGACCGTAGTGAACGATTACGGGGCTAAAGTTGCAAGACTCTATCAGCTATTAAGGCGCCTTGGTTGAATCAATCGCTGAACAAAATCCACCAGAAGCAGCCCCTGCATTAACAGCGTCAATATCCAACCATAGCGGAAGTGCCAACTTGGATGCTCAGGTATCGGTACATTATCAACCATCGACGCTGGCGTCATTAATCCGGTTTGATGGTAAATTTCACCACTAGGCAGCACCACAGCGCTGATACCACTATTAGCGACCCGAACCATCGGGATACCACTTTCTACAACTTGAAATACCGCTAACGCAAAGTGATAAAATGGCCCTGGACTGTCACCAAACCAGGTATCACTGGTCGGGTTTACAATCAAATTACCGCCCTGCTCTACAAACGTTTTGACCATATCATCAAATAGCATTTCATAGCAGATAAGCGGTATCACACGTACACCTGGCTTCACATCAAACAGTTGAAATTCAGATCCGTGCTTATATTCGGCCGCATTTGGCAACAAATCCTTTGAAACACCCGCGGGAACATATTCAAAAAATGGCACCAGCCGCTGTTTGTAATAGCTCTGCTGTAAGACACCCGCCTGAAACCATTGAGCAGCATTGTAATAGCCACCATCATGGTTATTTGTATCAGCGTATACATAACCAGAAACTAGCATTAAAGGTACCGGGTAGGATGATTCAAAGGCAGCAAGCGCCGCTGCATCTTCAGCGTTATCCGTTGCAGAAAACGCTGCAGGAAATTCCGGCCATACCAAAAGATCCACTGGATTAGATCTCAGCAATTGATCGCTCATATCAAATAGCATTGCCGTGTTACTCCGGCGATCCAAATCGGGCTGAACAGCGCCTATTCGAATATGCGTTGCATCAAACGAACGCGGAAACACACCTGCAGCCGGCAAACCAACGAGTATTCCACCCAACAGAAGAATACCAAGCGATACGGCCTGATGCTTATGCTTCCCACGAGAATTCCAGATTTCAAGTAAAGACATTTGTACCAATGCAAACATAAACGTCATCAACGGTAGCCCACCGATTGACAACCAACCTAACAAATCTGGTTGCTGATAAAGTGCCACAAGGGGCGTTGCTGGAATCAATAAAGGTAACCAAGTTGTCAACACGGAAAAATAGAGAGCTCGCAATACAATGCGTCGGGCGACATGCCCCAGAGACGAAGAATTTTGGGCATTTTTATCGGTTCGATAGCCCCACCGAATAGCATCAAGCCAAACGAACAACAACATGGGTATCGTCTGCACCACGCACAGCAAAACAAACAACGCCAACGCCAGCACTACCGAAGCACCCGAGAACGCCATCACTGCAGGCACTAACCACCATAACGCCAAACACCATAAACCAAGACCTGTCGCTAGCGTGATCGCAAATCGAGATCGTAATGGCGCGCCAGTCAGCGCAATGAGCCATGGAACATTCCAGATAAATGCAATCCAGTAGAGTCCATTCGGCGGCGTTGCCAGCAGTACACAAAGCGGTGTGAGTAATGCGATTAAATATCGGGAATTAGCCGTCATGTTTGCCTTTTCTTCCTGTATTGGCTCGGCGTAAGTCCTGTTAGCCGTTTGAACGTAGAAGTAAACGTGCTGGTTTCACTAAATCCGGCTGCACGAGCAACATCTGCAATCGGTTGACCGGTTTCAAGCAATAGCTGTTGGCCGTGTTCGACCCGTGCTCTATTGACCAACTGCTGGAAAGAACAACCTTCAGCAGCAAGACGCCTGCGCAAAGTACTAACGCTCGTATTCAACTGTTCCGCAACCTGCTGTTGCAATGGTTTTCTGTTTGCCAATAATCCCGGTAGCATTTGCATAATAGCAACCGCTAGCCGGCCTTGTTCCGGTAACTCTGTATGGCGCGCAGCCAGCGCCTTCTGTTTCGCCAGATGCAACATATCGCCGTCAGGGTTGATCGTGGGCATATCATAAACAGATCTGGCGATCTTACCGCCGTTGTATTCGGCGTCAAAAACAAAACGCGTATCGATCACGGCTCGGTATTCACTAATCGGAACTCTCGGCGAGTGCTTGAAGCTAACCTCGATCATGCTTTCTGACAATGGAACGCCGGTGATGTTTTTCAGTGTTCGACACAAAAAACCCGATCGCAACTCCATCAATTGGCCAACCTGTTCACTCGAGTAATCACCAAGCACCTGGTGTCGGACATGCACATCCGATTCATTAATCGTCATATAGGTTTGAATACCGCTATTAAAAATAGGCTGGTACTCCATATAGATTCCCATCGCCTCACTGACGTAACTCGCATTCAATGCCAAAGAATTGGCTAGCTGCATTGCAGACGGTGATGCAAAAAAACTGGTACGTAGCGCAAACAGTGGGTCTCCGGTGCAGTCGACGCAGATATCTAAAAGCCGGATAAACCGATGTAATGGTAACCGACTTCCTCTAACCAAGTGATTCGGTGCTGGAAGCGCTAATCGTCGACACGCTTTTTCGACCGTATACCCGTAATTCACCAGGCCGTGAGCCAGGAGAAATGCGTGCTCCATCAATACTGACTTATCCTGATTAATCATCTTTTTGTCCGAAATATGTATCGAGGTAGTTGCGAATAACCTGAATACTAAATAGTATCGAAAACCTAACTCAATGAATTTATTGAGTTTTTTACTTTTCAGGCCATATTTTTGAGTAATTCACTCAATTAATATGACCTCTAAAGTACACAAATAATAATAAAACGAATTAGGGGCAATCATGATGAAATCATCAATCAAGCGATTGGCGAATCTCGCACTACTGTCTATTGCGGTACCAGTTTTAGCTGGCGGATCAGGGTCCGGCGGCGATTCAGATCCAATTTTGGAGAAACAGGAAAGTTGGGCTGGCCGTGCGTCAGATTACCAACGCCGACTCGACATTTACAGCCGTCTTTCTGACAGCAGCACACTCGGTTCACACAATACCTATAACTCTGAAGCCTATCGTGACATCGACAGCTACTTGGATCCACAGCAGAAACACTCTATCTACGACCAGCTGAGAATGGGTGCACGTTTTATCGAGCTGGATGCTCACTGGACAGCCCACACCAAAGGCTGGCCATGGCAATGGGGTGATGACTTGCTCCTATGCCACTCAGGCATTGGTAAAGAGGTGGGGAGCCTGCACATCGGTTGCGGCCTCACTGACCGCTTTTTGTCGGAAGGACTCAACGAAATCCGCGACTGGTTCGCCGATATCGACAACGCTGATGAAGTTATTGTTCTTTACATCGAAGACCATAGTGATGGTCGCCATAACGAACTCTACAACAAGATCAATTCAGCATTAGGCAACAAAATCTACCAAAGCGGCGGCTGTAAGTCGGTTCCGAATACGCTCACCAAAGCAGATGTTCTAGGTGCCGGTAAACAAATCGTTCTCTGGAAAGACGGCGATTGCGCGAGCAACTCGTCTCTGCGTAACATGGCGTTCAATGGTCTTGGCGGTATGAGCCGGATTTGGGAAGACGCCACGACAGTTGCAAAGATCTCCGGTTTTTTTGGCGGAGCCGTCACACCATCAATCTCAGCGAATCAGATTCGCGAAGAGTTTAAAAATGGCCGCAACTTGGTCAACCTCGATGATATGACTTATAGCGATGGTCGTCTCGAAGCAGCCATTTGGAGCTTTGATACCAATGAACCCAATAACAGTGGTGGCAATCAAGATTGTGCTGTGCAATGGGGCAATGGCCGCTGGGATGACGCTACCTGTACCAATCACCACCCCTATGCATGCCGCACAAGCAGCGGCTGGGTCGTTGCGGGCAATGGCCCGTGGACAGACGGTGCCAGTGCCTGTGCAAACGCCGGCGGCAAGTTTGATGCGCCAACTAACAGTGCCGACAATGAAAGTCTGAAAGCTGCGAAAAACGGCAACAGCTATGTTTGGGTTAACTTCCATGACCGCTTTTACGAAGGTGCTTGGCAAAAAGGCATTGACGGTGAATTCCAAATCCGTTCAATGGGTAAGTGTTTAGATATTCCAGGCAATGATAACAACGCTAACGCTGGCACAAATGTTCAACTCTGGTCGTGCAGCGACCAAGCACGTGATCAACGTTGGACAATGGATAACGATGGCCGTCTGCATAACGTAGCCAACCCATCGGTGTGCTTGGATGTTGCCGGTTCAAACCAAAATAACGGTGCAAACATTCTGCTTTGGCATTGCCATGACGGGAAAAACCAGCGCTGGATTCTAGACGGCACGTCTTTGCTTTCACAAATGAACGCGAGTAAATCGATCGATGTATCCGGGGTTAAAAGCGCCAACGGTGCAAATATCCATCTATATGATTTCCACGGTCGTGAGAACCAGCGTTGGAGTTTTATTGCGAAGTAAGATCAAACAGTTTTTGATCTAAACCCAAGATTAAAGCGTTAATTGAACAAAGGCAGTGATCGGTATCACCCGCTCACTGCTTTTTTGTATCACGGATATGTGCTGAACAATCAAAAAGCAGACCGAACCTTTAGCGCAGAACAAATGCCGTTCTTTGGCCATAAGGCGACGACTGATAAATAAGACAAGATTCCCCCCCCATGTACCCTCGAGCTTTTGCACGCTGCGCCAATGCAATTGCAAGAAACCCCGCAGCAGCACCTGTTTCACCGAAATGTTCCGCCGGATGCCAATCCATTGTATTGGCAAGTGCCTTAGGCAAGCGAATGCGTGCAGTGCCCCATTCCATCGCACGTTTTTCAGTCCCATTGACGCTACCAATTACCGCGCCGACGTTTGCAAGAACCGGTTCGACAGCCACCAAACGATTCAGCAAATTAGCCAATTTCTGACCAACTACCACGGCCCCTGGGGCATCATCGTATGTTTCCATCGCGGCAAGTGGTGATGACAGCGTTGCCATCCCTCCTGCTCCGTTCTCAACAACGAAAAAAACAGCAGCCTCTCCAGCAAAGAAACCCGCGGGGTTGTTTGGAGATGACAAAACGTCGAGCTCGATCAACGCAGGCATCATGTATCCATCAAGAAGGCTATCAACACCGCCAATGATGCAACGGTCAATGCCCGGTAAATCGAGTAACCTTTCGGCTTTATTGAGTACCTCACCAACACCCGCTGCGTCCGAAAAACATAATTCGGTATGCCCGGGTTCAGATCCAACACCTGCCACATGTATGAGCGTTTGAATGAAATGGGTATCAAGTGCTTTTCTTCGCTCATCACTGCGATCACTTCTAAGCCCAATAATATCACTTGGCTCAGCACCATCTGCGCTATCAAGATCGACTGATTGTTGACGTTCACATTCATCCCAGTAGTAACCACTACCCATATTAATGATCACTGCTGTGCGTGATAAATCGTCAAGCCCCTCAGCCACGTTCTCCAGCAGATCTTCCAAAGCCAAATGCGCCAACCGTAGTAGACGCCCTGTGCCTGAAAAACCCGCCAATGCATCACCCATAGCAGCATGAACAGACACCGGATACATATCTGCGCTTGATTCATCCAAAAAATTAAATTCGCTATGCGGAGAAACTCGACTCAAGCCGGCTCGCGCAGCGGCACAACCGTTTTTAAAATCGCCTAGAGAAGATGCCATCCCAGCAGCAGTTATTTCGAGTCCCAATTTCTATTCCTTTGCGGTAACGTGTGTTAGCCAATGATTCACAATCAATCGAAATTGTTAGCGAATATATTCTGAAATTACTACACCACAGAAGGAGTAGCGACTGCGCCCTTGAGAGCGAGCGTCGGCATATATGGCTGCTCATCAGTAATATGAATACCGCATACCCGCGCAATTTTTAACAGCGCTAGTCCTTCAATACAGAGGTACGGTTCGGTTTCCAATTCATCGTTGGTCGAAGGCGACATCTCTACACGCATTGCATACCGACGTTCGTATTCATCAATAAAGTCTGCCAAAGCGGAATAAAAAGCCGGTTGATCTTGATTCAAGAGCGCCTCACACAAGGCTACACGCTGTGTTTCAGCGCCGTCGGCGGCCTGACTAAAGTCGAAGAGTAAACTCTCAAGATTGCTAGTATCCTGCCGATTTGAAAGGAGGCAAAATAGAAATCCAGCGTAATAAAAATCCTCTTCGAATTCTTCGCCGTTGATCCAATGCGATGATGAGTGCAGAATAATCTGATGCGCCAAATCGCGATTGTCACATACCAGGGCATCAAAAAATGGCATCAGAATGCTTGCACAGCGGTACCCATCATTTTCAGCCAACGGAAGTAATAAAAGGCGAACGCGCGCTTGTGCTGATCGCGCTAGATGACTGAAATATGCAGGAATATCCATGTCATCTAGGTATAAGGCAATCGCCCGACGTCGGTAGCAATCCGATAGACACGACAACGCCCTACTCTTGGTGGCCAAGTCATACACGTCTTCAGCAACAACACCTTCGAACTCTATAATCTGGCGCTGTAACTGCTCCTTAATCTGAAATAAATCCATCTACCATTTCCATAACTACCCGTGACTACCGATACCAACTAAAAAACTACTCTTTCGTTCACACAATCTTGAACTACACCAAACTAATTGCTTGTGACTGCACGTTTGATACGTTGACACCTATACCTGTGATGTCCCGTGAATTGTTTGGCAATTCAAATTCACACCGATAGATCAAGCTGAGTAACTCGTCATCAGTATCCACAACTACAGTGTCGAGGTGCATCGCTAAAGCAACCTCTTTCTTTTTTAACCTCAGCATTAGCTTTGGTTGTGCCAAGCCCGGCAAAGAAAACGTTTGTTTAGATTGCCCGATATTAATTAAGGTAACCGTTTCATTCCCCAGTAGATAACCATTCGCTACCAAGCCTCTTGACGCACCATTGAAATACCGTTTGTTGAAATCCACCGGTAACAAGGGGCTTCTCGTTTGCTCCCATTCAGCGTCATAAGTACCCGCATATTGACGACGTTCTAACCAATAAGGGCTCAAAAACCCAACACCGGCAGGCTCGGGAGTATCAAAATAGTTCTGAATAAGCGATTTGGGGTTTTCAATTAACGGTAATGCCGATGCCTCACGCATAGGGCTATCAGGATGATGGTAGCCAATACCGATTGGATTTCGCTCATCGAAAGGATGGCCGAATTGCTGCATAACACCGTGATCTATCCCGCCGAACGCATGTTGGTAGCTCAGCGGGGTCGGCATAGCAGTTGTGAGCTGCTGAATAAACGGTTCGCCTTCTTGTTCGATCTGCCATTGGCGCTGCCCAAAAATACGCAAAATTTTGGCGTACCTTTCAACTTGAATGCCACAATCAAAAAACGGCATGTCAGGGCCTGGAGGGAGGCCTGTTCCTACGACAACTATATCGGTATTTGGCTTCAACCCGATACACTCAGGCTCATATCGATAAGCAATATTAGAGGGGGTGCTATTGGCTGCTTGGCCTTCATCAGATTGCCCAGAGCTGCCAGCATCCGGAGTATTATCCGCGCCAAACGCAGAGATCGGCAAACGTGACTCATCATTTGTAGAGCTGCCGTCCAAGCCATCAAACACGTCTCCGGCTAAATTCAAACCCGGCTGTTCCTTTAAGGGAACCAAATGCCCTTCTTGCTGAATCCTAAACGTCGCCTTTAGAATGCCAACAAATTGCGGTCGCAAGTTCCCATCGGGAAGAACAAGATGTTCAAAATGAAATGGAGTTTGATTGTCGATCGTCGGGTGTGGCATTAGGCAACAGCCTCCTGAGGAATATGCCAACACCCGGCATCCAGACCTGCCTCTTGATCATAGAGGTTCGCCCACCGATGCAATTTACGTATTTGTTGCTGCTGAATAAGCACTGTATCGGCTACTGAAAACGGTACATCACTCTGATAACGGCACTCCAATTCCCAGGCGGTAAAACGTCGAATTTCATGAGGGCTCTGCTCATGCTGTAAAACAGCGACCAACTGCGATGGCGAAATTAAAGCGCCCATACGGTGACGTTTACCCAATACAAAGTGCTGTTTGAACTGGGTGAGCCACTGCAACCAAAGATCGGCATCTTGGCTAATTCGGCGTGTATTCGTCCCAAAAGGTCGTTGATCCAAGTGCATTGGTAGCTCGCCACGTTTAAAGGCATCGACTTCTTCAGGGAAGAGCTCTTCTTCAGTGAATTTGTCGGCGATAAAAACATCTTCGTATAAAGGTGCGCCGGTAATCGAAAATAACGCATCAGCTGCTGCGGTAGCTTTCTCGTCGTTCGACAATAGTTTAACCAACCGAGGAATCGCTTCGGGAAGTCCGATAAGCCCGAATGCTCTAATCGCATCGTCGCTGAGTTGATCAGGTGATTTTTGTTCAAGGAATTGATAAAGACCAACATCCATCGCAACCGCCATCGCCTGCCAGGTAACCGTCTCTGCTGGCATCGCACCTAAGCGTTGCTTCAATGGTCCGTGTTGATGCTGTTTCAACATCACGATGGCAGCTTCATTACGTAACAAGACATCATTGCTGTCGACATACTCAAGCACACTCTCCAGAATCGCTGGCTGAGTTGTCAGATCAGCATGACCGAATACAGGCACCATCATCGGTGCTTCTTTCAACAGGTTATTTGCCATTGAAAGCGCGGGCTTACCCATTGAAAGTCTCTGTCGATAAAAAAACGGCAGCAGCACTTTTAGGTAGGCCGGTTTATCTGCAAACGGCAACCTTGCGAGATCCTTTACCCAAGCTGCTGGGGCGTGCATGTTGAGCGCATCGGTCACTGCACGGCAGGTGTCATTTTCAGAAAGATCCAATGCTGCAAACACAAACATGAACCCCGACAAATCGTCAGACAAACCATATACAGCGCAAACAGCGAAAACCTCTCCGGCATCAGCAGCTGGGGAATCTGCAAACCTATCAAGTACGGGTTGCCCGCCGATCACAAGCGCATCCAAGTGAGCATATAGCCGTGCTTCAAAGTCTTGAATTTCAACCCATGAAAGCTCGTTATCTGTGAGCAGATTCAGCCGCTGTAAATATAAAAATGACGCTTCTTCCAGATGCTCCGCATAGAGCTGACGGAGGAACGTTTGCCGTGATCTGGCCATAATCGTCAGATCTTCTCGCGGCAAACGGCGCAGTATTCATCAACCGTGACCGGGCTAGGAATGACGATAATAGGCCCTTGCATCACAGGCATAGGTGGCGTGTTTTTATTGTTATGCAACATAATGTCGAAGGCACGTGGGACGTTTTTTCCCTCGAACTTAACATCCATCGAGTACAACACAAATTCAGAAATGCCCTTTTGCTTACCTGAAACAACACCGCCACCGGCACACCCACCTTCATCACCGACACTGGTTTTGAAATTGGAGTCTTTGACGCAGGTGGAATTACCATCACACAGGACTTTCTTCGTACCTTTATCAGTATCAGACGCCTTCGATATGTTCGGATAAGGGATCGGCACTGGGCCGCCCGGCGTCGGCGTTTTGCAAACATCAGGAAACGCGATAGAAACACCGCCGCTATCTTTATGAACGACAGACAGCATGTTCACGCCAACAGTAACACCCATTTACACGTCCTCAGGTTTTAGGTCAGTTATCGTAGAAAAAATGAGTTCTCTCATCATCCGCCACATCTAGTTGATACTGACTGAGCCGCCACGAATTTTGTTCGATGCAGCTGCACGACTGGTTATTTCCATGCCTTTGATAACAATTTTGCCGTCGTTGCGCAGCAAGATACTGCTACGGCCACAAACCAATTCAATTTCTTCACGTGCATCAACACGCACTTTTTTGCCGTCGACCAACGCAGATTCCATCAAATCACTATTGAGTGTCAGTGTTTTGATCTCGTTGTTGACTAGGTGATCGCTAACGATGCCTGTAATGATGGGTCTCCCCGACAGGCTTTGTTCGAACTGAAGTAGCACTTCCATACCTTCAAATACTTGACTTGATGGCATACTGATCAACGTGCGAGCGTGCAACATACCATGTGTATTGCCAGGGTAATCAACCAGCGGAGCGCCATCAGGATCGAGCCCTAACAACTCACCCACGATGGGGCCATGGATGACCCGCTGGCAAACTTCAGCAATATGCCCTTCTCCTGATATCACCTTCATACATTCACTCCTTTGAATACTTTTCAGGCAAAATCGTAGGCAAAAGTATCGTCCGTTACGGTAATTTCAATCGACGCAATACTTTCACCATCGATCATCCGATTGATGATTTCACCACTCATGGTTGGCAACACAGTATTCGTTAGAATGCTGTCAATCATTCGACCGCCGCTGTCCTGTTCCGTACAGCGACCAACTATCAACTTCAGAACATCGTCATTGTAAGTCAATGCAACATCGTGGTTTTCCGCCACGCGACTCTGTACCCGCTTGAGCTGAATTTTAGCGATTTCACGCAGCATATCGTCGTTTAGCGGGAAGTACGGAATCGTGACCAAACGCCCGAGTAACGCAGGAGGGAATTGCTTCAACAGCGGTTCACGCAACGCTTTGTTAATGCCTTCTGGTGCTGGCATTAGATCTGGGTCATTGCATAAGCTCTTGATTAAGTCCGTACCGGCATTGGTGGTCAGCAAGATAAGCGTATTTTTAAAGTCGATCGTGCGCCCTTCACCGTCTTCCATCATGCCTTTATCGAATACTTGGAAGAAGATTTCATGCACATCTGGATGCGCCTTTTCAACTTCATCGAGCAAAATGACACTGTACGGTTTGCGACGCACCGCTTCGGTTAACACACCACCTTCGCCGTATCCAACATACCCAGGAGGCGCGCCTTTCAGGCTCGATACCGTATGCGCTTCCTGGTACTCACTCATATTGATGGTGATGATATTTTGCTCACCACCGTAGAGCGCTTCTGCTAATGCCAAGGCAGTCTCTGTTTTCCCGACGCCGGATGTTCCTGCGAGCATGAAAACACCGATCGGTTTATTCGGGTTATCGAGGCTCGCACGGGAGGTTTGAATGCGCTTGGCAATGGTTTCAAGCGCATGATCTTGCCCGATAATGCGTGCCCCCATGATCGACGCCAGGTTCATGACGGTTTCGAGCTCGTTTTTCACCATTCGCCCGACAGGTATTCCCGTCCAATCCTGAACCACTGTTCCAACCGCCTGAGCATCGACAGTTAGCAAAATGAGTGGGGTTTCGCCTTGAAGCTGCGCCAAGCGCTCTTGCAATGATCGCAGGGACTGCAACGCTTCGGTTCTTTGCTCAGGCGTATTTTCATGAGCGCTTTCCGCGGCAATTTTAGCGACATCGCCATCCGTAAAGCCGCCCTCTAAAGCGTCTGCGGCCGTTTCTGTGGCTATTTCTGCGACAGTGGTTTCAAGTTTTGACCCGGTACCCTCCACAACATGAGCGCCCTTCCGTAACTCTGCACGCAACTGCAAAATTTGATCAACTAAAGATTTTTCTTCAAGCCACTGCCCTTCAAGCGTATCCAACAAGTCGAGATTTTCACGCAATTGTTTTTGTGCGTTAGTCCGGCGATCATCGGCATCAACGCCAAGACTGGCTTCTTTCTCAATAATTGTAAGCTCAGTTTCTAACGCCTGAATACGTTTGCGACAATCATCAACATCCGCAGGAACCGCATATTGGCTCACCGCAACGCGCGCGCAAGATGTGTCTAATAAGCTCACTGATTTGTCGGGAAGTTGACGTGCTGGAATGTATCGGTGTGATAAGCGCACGCAGGCTTCGATAGCTTCGTCGAGTATTTGGACCTTGTGGTGGCTTTCCATCATACTCGCCATATTGCGCATCATCAGAATCGCTTTCTCTTCCGATGGTTCCTCGACTTGGATAACCTGGAATCGACGAGTCAGTGCCGGGTCTTTCTCGATGTGCTTTTTATATTCTGCCCACGTTGTTGCAGCCACGGTTCGCAGGTCACCTCGCGCAAGTGCTGGCTTTAACAGATTCGCTGCATCGCCAGTTCCCGCCTGGCCACCGGCACCGATTAGGGTATGAGCCTCGTCGATAAATAGAATTATCGGCGTTTCTGATGATTGAACTTCATCGATGACCTGTTGCAGACGGTTTTCAAATTCACCCTTCATGCTCGCGCCGGCCTGCAAAAGGCCAATGTCCAATGAAAGAATGGATACGTTTCTAAGCGGCGGCGGCACATCACCGCTGGCAATACGGTGCGCAAAACCTTCAACAACAGCGGTTTTACCGACACCCGCTTCGCCCGTCAGGATGGGATTATTTTGTCGACGACGCATGAGAATATCGACCATCTGACGGATTTCTTCATCACGCCCCACAATCGGATCAATCTTTCCATCACGCGCCTGTCGGGTAAGGTCATGCGTATACTGCGCTAGCGCTTCACCCTTACCCATTGGTGCGGGTGCAGTCGCGCCGGATGATTCACCCGGCCGCGCCCCTCCAGCAAAGCCATCGCTGGCGGCCATGTTGTCTTCGGCTGAACCATCAAGGATCGCATCAAAGCACTCTTCAAGCTCAGCACGGCGAATCTTTTTGAATTCATCACTGATAGCAAACAACACGTTAGAGAGCTGGCGTTGCTGCAAAATTCCCAGCATCAGATGGCCTGTTCGCACATGTGCAGTGTTGTACGCTAGCGATGCAATAACCCATGCGCGTTCGATTGCTTCTTCAAGATCTGGGGAGAAGTTCATAACCCCACGTGCACCGACAGGCAGAGTATCAAGATACTGAATAACGTCAGCCGCCAGCGCAGAGTTGCTGATGGAAAAATAGCCCAGGATTTTTCGAAGATCTGAGTTTTCAATCTGTAAAATCTGGTGAATCCAGTGTGCTAATTCGATATCCGGATTATTGCGAAGTTTACAGAAAACACTGGCGCTCTCAGCGGCTTTAAATGCCAGAGGGTTTAACTTTCCGAACAGCGCGGTACGCAATATTTTCGCCATGATTATTCCCTTAATATTTGTCCTTTATTCGGCAGTACGTTCGATAACACACTACCGGATGTCTAAATAACGATGTGTTCTGTATTCAAATTTAAAAGCCGTTGTCTATGCAATACATCGCCAATTTGATGCGCTGGTTATCAAATACACAACCATAAAAACCAAGCCTGATTCTGGCTAGCCAATCGGTATCCCGACATTGTTTAACCGAACTCTAACGATATTGTCTTCGTCGTAATCAGATCGTTGGCTGGCAGGATCTCTTCTCTGCGGAACATCAGATTTTGCTGTACCCGCCCATAAGGTCCACCCTAACTGGCAATTACCCCCCAATTGATTTGGCTGAATTTGATCAGATTCGATCAACAATTCAACATCCCAGTTATATTCGTCGCCGCAATAGAGACGAATCAACTCCTTCAAGCTGGAAAACGCACGTGTATGCGGCAATAGATGTTCAAACGCCGATGCTGGCATAGGTCCGAGCTGCAAGGTAAATCGATGCTGCACATCAAAAACATTAGCGCCAAGACTGGTATTCAAGCCAAGTTGGAAGTGGTTATCTGCTCTTAGTCGCAGTTGATCCTGCTTGCGCAAAGGCAACCAACCGCCAGTAAAGTGCGATATAGATACCGGCATTTTCAAGTGATCTGTCAATAAACTACGCAGACCGTCGGCGGGTCTATGCGATACAGACAATAAACCCGAATAAAACAAACGGTTCCATTCCCGGCGCTGTGCATAGGCATCATGCAGGCCAGCGTCGTTTTCATGCTGCTTTACCGATAATCCGGCTAAAGCGCCGCAATACAGATCAAAGCGATTATCTGCTGGCCTGTCCATCTCCGCAGTTGGTTCAGCGTTCGCATCTGCACGATAGAAAAGGCTGATCATTCGATGATGAAAAATATCTGCAAAACGCGCCAGCGCCTCATCACCGAAGTTATGAACACGTGAATATGCTGTTTCTGTAATATGCAGAGGCATTGGATTATTCGGCCCGAAGATACCGAAAAACCAATTATGCATCTGATGTTTTTCTAACGCTTGGTCATAGGCCTTGGCTTCAGATAATTGCTGTGTTTTGGCTGGGTGGAACTGACTCAACGTTGTTGGCGCAAACGCCAAAGACGGATCCTGACGCAACACAATCACTTCATCCGCGGCCTTTATTGCTTCGCCAATACGCGGACTACCGCCGTGCCATGCGTCAACAAAGCGCAACACGGTAAACATGTCATACCGAAACGGCTCAGCACTAACAGCGCTGAACCAGTTCAGAGTATCTGCTGGTTGCCGCAGCGCGCCGCCCATATATTGACCTCACCTCGTTTGGTAGATTTCAGGGTAAATTCGCAAAAACTATTAATAGACGCATACTTCGCAAAAAAGCGCTCCATTACCGCGCCGAAGAGAAAAATTCCCCGCCCCTCAAAACCGGCTTCATCACATTCCAGTGCTACGCCTATCCCACGGCCATAAGCGACAGCGCCTTTTACGGGCATTTGGCGTACGACGGGGTTGCACTTAATTTTACGAACTGCCTCCACTTGCTTCTCGATTCTGGCATCTTGCATATCCGCGTACAGACGCAACATCTCTCGAATCGCAACAGCATCGTGATGGTGTTCTTGATTATTCAGGGATAGATAATTCAATGACAAATGATTCAGAAACTGCCAGCTGGTTTCAGACGGTGATTTCGCTGGGAGCGGCTTGGATGGGCCGGTAACAATGTGAATTGAATCAACCGGTGCGCCACTTTCAAGAGTAAAATCGGTATGCCCATAGCCAACGGGCATTAATAAAGGCAAATCACGGTTGGTACAGAGAAAGTCCAAACCCAACTGCTTGAGATCTGTCGAATAGGGCGCATTTCGTCCATCAACAATCGACAAAAACATTTCACTGCCCAGATAACTGGATCGCGGCCCGTTTTTCTGTTGCAACGACGACATTTCACGTGGCTTGCGCACCGCTGTATAAAAACTTGCACGGATGTTATTACTGGCATGATCGTGATTACCGTAAAATGGTAAAAACGTTTGGTCTGGTTCACTGCTTCCACTGAATCCCTGTACCGCTTCAAGACGATAGATTTCATAGTCTAAAGGTCGCGTTCGATCGGCACTCACATGATAGCGGTGCTGACCGGCCTCAAGCCGAACACGTTCGCTGCGTTTGGAAAATAGATTAATCGCAGGCACACAGTTCAATACAAAATTCTCAGTCACGATTGCAGAAGTCAGGTCGCTGATACTGCGATCAAGCGTAATCAAAATATCGACTTCTGTTGTATCGAAACCAGCCAATGTTTCAGCCATTCCGGTGAGCTCAAAAAACATAAACTTTTCAGGGAACGCAAAGTATTCTTGTAATAACCGATATCCCTGAAAACTGCGCGTTGGATAAGGCAACGCCGCTTCTTCGTCATCAAAACCAACGGGCACGATCGCATCTGCACCGAAACGCACTGGCTCCCCTTTCGGATTACCCTTCTCGTCTCTGGCGCGGATCATAAAGCCCGTGCCATTAGCAAAGATTTGCTCATAGATTTTCATTGGCAGTTCGCCTTCACCCGCAAGGTAAAAACGCAGCTGATTCATCGGCAACTGATGGATATTCAAACCATCTTCGACTTTCAGCGTTAACCGAATGCCGGCACGCACGCCTTCAGAGCACGGCCACTGTGCGACTGATAAAGCAGAATCACTGGAAAAGTAGCGCGCATCCAACATCTCCAATGGCCATAACGTGAGATCCTGTGTGGTTTTAAACTGGCAAGCAGTACGACGGGTTGTTACTGACGCATCACTCCACAACGCCGTATCACGATTGATACGAAAACCACTGGCTAACGAACCTTCCTGCGCTGTCGGGCTGAATCGAGAAATAACCATCGAAGGGATTTGCGATTGATACTGAGGATAAACCATATCCATCAGCTGCTGGGTGAATTCAGGGTGTTTGGCGTCCAGCTTCATCTGAACCCGAGCAGCCATGAACGCAAACGCTTCTAACAACCGCTCTACATAAGGGTCGGAGACCTCCAGCGTTTCCATACCGAGACGTCCGGCAATTTTAGGGAAGGCTTTTCCGAATTCGCCGGCGGTTTCCCGCACATGACGAAGTTCCTGGTTGTAGTAGTCTAAGAATTCCTGTTCCACGAAAATCTAACATCCTTAAGCTCAAACGCGATCGGTAGACCCGATAGAGCGATATACAATTGCCTACTTAACTTGAACAGCACCGGTTTCAAGGTCAACTTCCGTTCGCAATAATAATGCGATAGGTACCGGCATAGACCAGACTTGTCCTTCAATCTGAAACGTCAACGATCGATTGCTCATCTTGTCTTCTTCTTTAATGATTCGCACTATCAAGGAATCTCGAAGTATCCTCGGTTCGAAATGACAGATCGCCTCGCGCAGCTTTTTTTCAACCACATAGGCATCGAGATTGTGGATCGAAAAACCTGTCAAACCGGGAACCCCATAATTCACTACCGACTGCTTAACGTAGTCGTAGCTCTCAATATCTTCCGTTGCCTCTAGATGAAGCGCATTCAATAGATCTGCCAGATCACGCACAACAACTTCTTTCAACCGTCGAATATTCAAGACGCGTTTTTCACGACTTTCCGTTTTCGTCTCTGGCTCATCATCGAGCAACCGATCAAGCAATGATGGCTGAAGATTTTCCTGATTCGTTAACTCAGCCATAGCCGTCTATTCAGGCAACCGTATGAAATTCGGAATGCTCTGCCTCAGTCACGGCGTCGTTAACTTCAGTCTGCGCGGTTGGGTCAGCGTCGAAACTAATTGTCCGGCAAGAAAGAATCGGGTAGTCACCAGCATTCGTTGCCCAAATTCGTTGCCCGCTGCCTGCGTATTCTTCACTCGACAGTTGCTTCCAATTGGTTAAACGACTGAGTAATACCTCATTGCGGCATTGCGAGCCTCGTTCAATGGGGTAACGACTCGGGATAAACCCAACAACGCTACCGCCGTTCTGCCAAGTAAACTCGCACGGTGCCCAAACCAGATCGCGGAGGTCTTCCGGCTCATGAATCTCGATGCTACGGATACATGTAAAAGGCACCCAAAAATACTTGCCATCGATATAGGCTTCAACAAACGGGCCAATACGGCTATCAGCATCAGCTATCCACTCGAAAGACTCTGCACCATCAATACTAACGTTTCCTGCAGCGGCGCGAATATCGATAAACGCCTCGGTTCTTAGTGCAGCAGCATGTTCGTGCTCGCCAGCCGCAGACAATTTCAGCGCTTCAAGCATCAACGCAACTGAAGGCTCAGGATCACCAAATACCAAAGGTGATGAATTCCCGGCAAACACGTGCTCCCGAAACTGTTCACATTGAATGAGTTGCCTATACGTCTGCACCATCATCAATGTCTTGGCATCCATTTCACCAAGCACATTTAGCTGATTCAATGCACGCTGAAAATCACCCATCACTGCAAATAGCTGGAATAAATACACGCGCTTTGACGAATCTGCAGGATCTTCACGAACTCCCTGCATCAATTCCGACAATGCTTCATCCAGCCTAGCTTCACGAATATGATCTTTAGCCTGCATTAAAAATATTCCTTTCCCTGTTATTCCAATGTCTCAGTTTTTTCTTATTCAAAGAGACCATTGGCGATACGCTGGACAGCGCACACGACCTATAGAAATATCTATCGATAATACGACTGCACCGTCCAGCATAAATAACTACCAAAGTAAGTTTACAATTAAACTTCTTTGTTAGATTCGATGTCGTAACCGCTGGTAATTGCAGCAGCGCCGGCACCTTTGTCATCTTGAGGTGTGTACTCGATTTCGTACGAAGCGAAGTTCAGAGTAACGTTTTCAGTCAGACGATCTTCACCACCAGAACCACCAGTTTGTACTGAGGTTACCAGTGCTTTTTTCAGATGAATCTTGATGTATTCAAGCTGGGTTTTACCGGCTTTACGAACAGTCAGGGTGATATCATCAATATGTTCACCAGTCGCACAGAACTTCATCAGAACCGGGGTAGACGCATCAACATATTTTGTCAGGTTCAGGTCCTGAACGTTTACACGGCCAGAACCACCGCCACCACCCAAATGCATGGTACCGCTTTGAGTCATGCCCCAGCTCCATGCCAAGACATCAATCTCATCTTTATGTTTTGAATCTTTAGACTCACCTTTGATGGATCCAATTTTGATAAAAATATCTACTGCCATCGTACTTCTCCTTGTGTATTTCCTTAAATCAGGCAATTCGTTGTTACAGCATCAACGGAAGGATTACCTGAAACCTTTCGCCAATTATCGATGAGAGCCGGCATCCGAAAACACCGACTCAGGTGGTTGGAATGGTCTCTCCCTTTACCCTTTTCCAGAAGGCAGCTTCGATACCAATCTCAACGATACAGTCAAACCCTCTAGCTGATAATGAGGGCGTAAAAAGAACTTCGATGAATAGTAGCCCGGTGCGCCTTCTACCTCTTCAACGACAACCTGAGCATCAGCCAACGGCTTTCTCGCTTTAGTGTCTTCCGACGAAGTTTCAGGGCTTCCATCGACATACTGCATAATCCAAGACTGAAGCCAGCGTTCCATCTCATCGCGCTCCTTGAACGAACCGACTTTGTCTCGAACGATGCACTTCAAGTAATGCGCAAAACGACAGCTTGCGAAGAGATACGGTAAGCGCGCAGCAAGTGCCGCGTTAGCAGACGCATCCGGATCATCGTACTCAGCCGGGCGGTGCAAAGACTGTGCACCGATAAAAGCAGCCATATCGGTATTCTTACGATGGATCAATGGCATGAAACCGCTGGCGCTCAACTCTGCTTCGCGGCGGTCGCTGATAGCAACTTCTGTCGGGCACTTCATGTCAACACCGCCGTCGTCAGACGGGAAGGTATGGCATGGGAGTCCATCAACGGCACCACCAGATTCAACACCACGGATACGTGAACACCAACCGTATTCTTTAAATGCTTTATTGATGTTGGTTGCCATTGCAAACGCTGAGTTTGCCCAGCAGTAGTTATCGGTGTTGCCGTTATTGCAATCTTCTTCGAAGGCAAACTCATCAACCGGATCGCCTTCAGCGCCATAAGGTAAGCGACCAAGGAAGCGAGGCATGGTTAATGCAACATAGCGAGAATCGTCAGACTCACGCAATGAACGCCATGGCGCATAATCGGGTGTTGAAAATACGTTCGCTAGATCACGAGGGTTCGAAAGCTCAGACCACGTGTCCATACCCATCACCGATGAGCCCGCACCTGAGATAAATGGTGCATGTGAAGCAGCAGCGACTTGCGCAATACTGGTAAGCATGTCCACATCTTTAGGGCTGTGATCAAAGTGAAAATCACCAACCAGGCAGCCATAGGGCTCACCACCAAGCTGACCATACTCTTCTTCATAGATACGCTTAAATAGCGGGCTTTGATCCCAAGAAGAGCCTTTGAACTTCTTCAAGTTCTTGCGCAAGTCATCTTTGGAAACATTCATAACACGGATCTTCAGCATTTCATCCGTGTCAGTGTTATTCACCAAATAATGCAACCCACGCCATGAACCTTCTAACTTTTGAAAGTCATCATGGTGGATTATTTGGTTAACCTGACTCGTTAGTTTTTGATCGATCTCAGCTATCAGTTGCTTGATTGTTGCAACTGCATCTTCCGGCGACAGGCTGACATTCGCCAGCACCTGATCGGCTAAAGTCTGAACCGCAGCGGCCATTTCTTCTTTGGCGCTTTCCGACTTGGGTTTGAATTCTTGTTGCAACAACGCAGAGAAATCATCGACTGCGATAGTTTCAGTACCCTGCGCTTCTAATGTGGCTTCAACGTCTGACATGTTAAGCCTCCTCTTCTTCAGCTTTCGGCGCTGATGCAAGGGACTGAAGTAATGCAGA
The DNA here is from genome assembly GCA_902705835.1 of BD1-7 clade bacterium. NCBI lineage: Bacteria > Pseudomonadati > Pseudomonadota > Gammaproteobacteria > Cellvibrionales > Spongiibacteraceae > BD1-7 clade bacterium. The sequence goes on along the minus strand of CACSIN010000027.1, from coordinate 188,672 downwards.
ATCACCCAGGACGCGCGTAATCAACTCTTCAGCACCGGCCTTGCCATCCATGTATGTCACAAGATTCGCCAATTGAGTACGAGCCTCAAGCAGCTTATCCAAACCAGCAACTTTCTTAGCAACAGCAGCAGGCGAAAAGTCATCCATACTTTCGAAAGTAATATCAACTGGCAAATTACCACCCTCTTCAGTCAACACATTAGGAATGTTGAACTTGATTGATGGTTTCATCGACTTCAATCGATCGTCAAAATTCTCAGCATCGATTTCAGCAAATTCACGTTCATGGATACCAGGCAACTCATCTTTAGAGGCGCCAGACAAATCTGACATGACACCCATAACGAAGGGAACCTGAACTTTTTTCTCAGCACCGTAGAGTTCAACATCGTATTCAATCTGAACGCGTGGGGCACGATTTTGGGCAATGAACTTTTGACTACTCACTGTCTTTCCTTTTCGTTGTTATGCAGGCTTCAGATGCCTGGCGTTTTAAATATCCCTTTCAGTCGACTACAAGGCGAACAGCCGAAAGTCGCAATATTGTCGATCGTTCAGATCAACAATTTAAAATTCTGTGAGTACAGGTTTAGCCGCAAAAGATGATGATCTATTCGAATGATAGGCAATCCGTACCGATACAATCGGGTAAGCCGAGGCAAGTTTACTCATCATCATCTGTCACTCCTGCTATCAATTCAGCTTGTGAAACACCGTCAGGAGAAATGTCGCGGAGAATAGCCATAAAATCCATCGAAACTAGGCGCTTCGCACGACTAATCAATAATGGTAACGGGCTTGATGGCTCATGTTTTGAATAGTATTCATTGATTTTTTCAAGGGCTTTGATGACATCTGCCCGGCTATTGATCGAATCCAGAGTTGCAATCGGAACCCTTGCGCTACTTGCTTGAACGGATTCGCCTCCCTCATCATCGGCAGCTGCTTCATCCACAGCAAACAGCACACTGGCGAACTCTTGATAGACTTGCCTGATGCTCAACACACAGTCTTTAAGGGACTTCCATTGCGGCGGTGAACAGGCAGATTCATTTTCTCGAATAAGCATCTCAATCGCGTCCAGCGATTCAAGCAAGCTATCGACAGCACGCATATCTGCCTCGATAACATGGCTCTCAGACTCAGCAAACGCTGCCGAAATAATGTTTTGATCAGGAACTTCGACACCATCGTCGATTGGCACAACCTGCCCTTTGGCTAAACGGATATCGCGTAAACAGAAGCTTCCAGCGAGTCGAGATGACACCAGTTTCAGATGCGTTAGCTCCTGAACAACTTCGTCGCCACCCAGCTCACTGAGGCACATAATCCGCCAAGGGTTTTCGTCAGATACGTCATCAAGTACCGGATGTACGTGGCTCCAGAACCCGGATAACGTTTGTCTTAAAGCGAAAACAGCTAGAGAGAAGCCCTCAAGGCCACCGGTATTAAGATAGGATTTAGCGATGATAACGAGAACGCGTACGTCGCGCGTTTTTTCGGCTAATAGCTCGGCGCGGGACGCAACCGTTTTCCAATCCGCTGATTCACCGTCAATCGCGTTTTCTTCATCAAGAAACTTTTCTTCTTTTCCGCGACACGCGGTTTCCAACGCGATGAACTCAGACTCCAGATCATCAACATCGTCGATAAATGGCCCACAGGGCTCAGCCTCGGATACGGGCTTGGCAAGAATTTCAAGCAATTCCATTGTACGTTGTTCCGTAACATATTCCCTTTTCTGCCAATGACGGGCTCAAACACCTGCCAGGCGTATTGTGATGGCATATACCACCAGCAACTCGCGCATCTACAGATACCCATACGATGACACAATTTCTTGCGCTGAAATGACAATACGTTGCTCCCAACAACGTATTGGTCGTATATATCAAATATTATCAATAACATGCTTACTAATTCTGTTTTGTTCGCACCCAACCAAATGACGGGGCGACAAAAAAAACCTAAAAACTAAGCGTGTATTGATCAAAAAGACATATATCAATACGACCTACATATAACAAATCGAGCGCATTACATCGACACATCCCGGCTCCTACCGAACTGCGACTGAGGCATAGTAAACCCGTTTATAAAAATTTGAAACCGTCGTAACAAAAAATTGATTACATTAATCGCTGTATTGAATTTATTTCACATTACAGACAACAAAAATCGTTTTATAAAAAAAATTGGAGAGACAAACGTACTGTAAGTTATTATTTTACATATAATTTCACACCCTTCGAGCGAAATTATTTGATTTCGAGCGCATAGGATTGCACTGGCGTTGAATATCTCTCTGCTATAGAATCCTCCGCATCAGGGAACGTGTTATCTGCGAAACGACTTGGGAAGGAACATCTCAAACGAAACTAACGCAGACTGTCTATCGTACTAGCTTGGTGAGTATTTCATCATAGCGATTCGATTCGGCAGGTTGTCAGGCAACTACCACAACGATTACTTCTGTCATTGAATAAGGGAATCAATAGATGACAACCAATCGTACGATTCAGCTTAAAACCGACATTACCGCTGGCAATTTTGATAAAGATTTACTGATCACAGCTTTCAGCGGCACAGAATCCCTCAGCGCCCTGTTTGAATTTAGTATCATCGCAAAATCCAAAGTACCGGATATCGATCTGGAAAAACTGCTTGGATCACCAGTCGCGGTCGTTGTAAGCGGCAAGGAAGCAATACCCGATCGATATTTCCACGGCTTGGTCAGCCACATCGGATCATCTGGGTGGGAAGATAGACACGCAACCTTCCATATAACAATAAAGCCCTGGCTTTGGTTACTGCAAAAGACGACTGACTGTCGAATCTTCCAGCAGAAGAGCGTTATCGACGTCGTCGGTGATATATTTAAAGAAAATGGTTTTTCTGATTTCAGATTTGATATATCAGCGAAATATTTACCGGTGAATTATTGTGTTCAATACCGAGAAAGCGATTTTAATTTCATTTGTCGCTTACTCGAGCAGGAAGGTATTTACTTTTATTTCGAGCACGAAGAAAACAAACACACGTTAGTTTTGGCCGACGCACCGTCCAGCCACAAATCTATCAAAGGCTGCGAGTCCGTACCCTACTTTCCACCCGGCAGCGTTGTTCGTGAAGATCAACACATCGAGCAATGGGGTTATCAGATGCACGTTCGCTCCGGCAGCTTTGCACTGAATGCATTTGATTTCACCAAGCCCAAAGCGGGTCTTACTGCAAACCATTCGTTGACACGAAAGCACAAGTTTAACGATTTTGAAATCTACGATTACCCCGGTAAATATACGGAACGCGACAGAGGTAACAACTACGCCAATATCCGTATCGAACAACTGCATTCACAAAGTGCATTGTCCGCTGGGTCTGGTAACGCTACAGGCATTCACCCTGGCGGGCTTTTCAAACTCGATAACCACCCACAGAGTGAATGCAATCAAGAATACTTGGTCGTTGAATGTAACTACCACGCATCCGCAAACGTCTATGAGAGTGGCGACAATACCGAGACTTCGTTCACCAACCACTTCCATTGTATCCCATCCAAAGTTCAATTCCGCCCCGAGCCAATGACTCCACGCCCGGTGATTTCCGGGCCGCAAACCGGGATTGTTGTTGGACCGTCCGGTGAAGAAATCTGGACGGACGAATACGGCCGAATCAAAGTGCAGTTTCATTGGGATAGATACGGAAAATCCGACGAAAACAGCTCCTGCTGGATTCGCGTTTCACAATTGTGGGCGGGCTCTAATTGGGGGGCAATCCATTTACCAAGAATTGGCCAAGAAGTTATTGTTGAGTTTATGGAGGGTGACCCGGACGCGCCTATCGTCACAGGCCGAACCTACAACGCAGACAACATGCCGCCCTACGCTCTGCCAGAAAATCAAACACAAAGCGGGATTAAGAGCCGAAGCAGCAAAAAAGGCACGGCCGATAGCTTTAATGAAATCCGCTTCGAAGACCTGAAGGGTAATGAACTGCTAACCATTCACGCGGAGAAAAACCAATCCATCGAAGTTGAGAATGATGAAAAACTCTGGGTTGGACATGATCGCCGAAAAGCCGTCGACAATGACGAAGCAACTGAAATCGGCAATAACAGAACCGAAAGTGTTGGCAAAGATGAGTCCATCACCATTGGCAACAATCGTAATGAGAGTGTCGCCAAAAACGAAAGCATCACCATTGGTGAATCTCGCACTGAAGATGTTGGCAAAGACGAAAACGTCACTATCGGTAGCAATCGAAAAACGACGATTGGTAAGGAAGAAACCCTTGTTGTTAGTGATGGACGAGGCACACAGATAGGCAAAGACGATATTCTTGATGTGGGTAAAAAGCTCACCATTCAAGCGGGTGACGAAATTACATTGAAAACAGGCTCCGCCGAGATCGTGATGAAAAAAAGCGGCGATATCACCATCAAGGGCAAGAATATCAACCTCAAAGGTTCAGGCAATATCAGCATCAAAGGGTCGAAGGTACTGTCGAACTAGTATGCTCAAGGGAGGCGTTGAGGGTACACATCGTCACTATCTGAACAATCGGCCATCGACACAACGGCCGATTGTCTTGCTGTAAGGGAACAACAGAACATCATGGAACTTATTCTCACTGTTACCAGCGCGAATAAATCAGCGCTCGGGAACGAAGCGACGCGCAGTTTTTCAACCAGTGGCGGATCACTGGGGCGTGGTTGGAATAATACCTGGGTATTACCTGATGCTGAACGATATATTTCCTCAAAACATGCGGAAATTTCGTTCGAAAATGGTCATTTTTATCTAACTGACACGAGCTCTAACGGTGTTGTTATAGCCGCTTCGGATGCCATTATCGGTCGCGGCAATCGCGTTGCGATTAGCGACGGGCAAGAATTTTTTATCGGCGAATACAAGGTTATGGCAACCATGGATGCGGGCGATGACTATGCACCATCGACACCCACCTCAAGTGAAGCTCTAGATAACAGCCCCGAAATCAATAATCCACTTAACAATGCTGCGATAGACACGTTTTTAGGAACGAGCCAAGATCCGCTTGAGCTTTTGAATGGTCAAAACAGCCATGGAAGCCATCTCAGCGCCGAACCTTCGCTCGGTGATATCATTGGCGGCGTCGACAGCGACGCCAATCTACTACAAACCGTTGAAGTAGGTACTTCTGATCACCAATCGACGGCATCCGGCTTAGAATCCAATCTCGGACACGCATCAGGGTTTAATGAACCCATGCAGTTCGCTCGCCGAGAGCAGCCTGCTTCCTCAACAGCCAATGTCAATGTGAGCAATTCATCAGCCAGCCGTACATCCCTGGAAATACCGGCTGATTGGGATATGACTGAGTTCTCCGCCGAACATCAGCCTCCGAGTGCCAGCGCGCCAGTGCCAACACATTCAATTCCGCAAAGCTTAACAGGTACAGGCAGTATTCCGAACGATGAGGATTTCTTTGCTGTTCCTGACACTTCGAAAGCGGCGACGCATTCACGCCAACAAAGACCCAACTCTCTATCAGAAAATCAGCTCTCAGTAGACACGCCAGTCGATATTCACAGTAAAGAACAACATTCAGGCTTACGGATTACTGACGATCACCAAGTGGCACATGACACTTCGTTTAACGAAAGCTCTGAACTGATGGGTTTACTGGCTGACGACACACCTCAGCCACTAAAAACTCCGCACCAGCATACTGAAGCTAACGTAACCACAGAGGCTGAACACACACACAAACCGGAAACGTTTTTTGATGATGCGCCGAAATCACCCGTCTCAGCGTCCCAGGCGGCTATGCAGATTGCCCGTAATCGTCAGAGTAGCACGCAACGAAACGTAGCGACCGACATGCCCAAAAGCGACCTTCTGCAACGGGCACAAAAAGCGTTTGAGAGTCAAAATATTGCCCCGGAAGCACTCACTGAAGATGTTGCCGAGCAATGGCTCGCTCTTATGCCAACCATTATGGATGGACTCACCCAGTTATTGCTGGGGCGAGCTCAAATCAAGAATGAATTTCGTGTCAGCAAAACGTTGCTGCATGCCCAGGAAAACAACCCCCTTAAGTTTTCAGCTAATGGGGCAGATGCGATAAACAACCTTTTTTTGCACCAAAGACCTGGGTTTATGGCACCACATGCAGCGATCAAAGAGGCATTTTCAGACATAAACATCCATCAGACCGCTCTATTACACGGACTACAGGAAGGTTTATCTGAATTGCTGGAGAGCTTCGATCCAAACACTCTTGAAAAACAGTTCGATCAACGACACAAGCGATCCGGATTACTCAGCAAGGTAGGTTCAAACAAATACTGGCAACAGTACGTCGAACGTTTTGACGATTTTAGAATTGATAGCGACGATGATTTTCAACGAGTGCTCGGCGCCACATTTGCCAAAGCTTACGACAACTGCGCCACTGAGCAAGGACAAAGTGACTGATTCCCCGGTTAACTAACACACTTACGGGCGATACCTAGTACCGATTCAGACACCAGACAACTTATAGCCACTGAATATTAAGAATACGGACACGATCATGAAATCTAGATTAAACCCGCTGACTAAAATGGCAGCACTGCTAACCGCCACCATGATGCTTCTATTGTCGACGGCCTGTTCGTCGAATAAGAATAAAGACTTGGAAGTCGATACCTACTTAAATACATCATCGACCATTAACCCGGATATCAGCGGCGAATCACGCCCGGTCAATCTCTCTATTTTCTACCTTACCGATGTTAGTAACTTTACCAAGGCAGGCTTCTACGACCTCTACAGCAAGCCCGAACAAACGCTTGGTGACCAATTGCTGAAAGTCACCCGCCTCCAAGCCCAAGCCGATGAAGATAAAGAAATCGAACTCGATGCACCGCCTGAAACGAAGGCAATCGCTGTTATAGCTGCATTTCGGGATGTCGACCAAGCCAAATGGGGCGATCATGTATTAACACCAGAGAAATGTTTCATGGGGTGTAAGCCCGGCCTGAAAGGCGAAGAACTGGTTATCGAAGTGAAACGTCTCTCTGTTGATATCGCTTTAAAAGACTGAACATCGAGCGAGCTGGCAGGTAATGGGCCGCTTTAACACTCTGTTTCGGTAACCTAGCACACAGAATTAAAAGCGAAATTCAGGCTGATACCCGCGCTCTAAAACTGCGACGCAAATTGACAAAAGGATTCGTTGTGTCCCGAGAAAATAAAGTTATCTGGTCTGAAGGCCTATTTATAAAACCCGCACACTTCCAACAAGACGGGCGATACACCGAAAGCTACGTCAATAAGCGTTGCGATAGCCAACATCCTTACTTGTGGGGGTTTGACGAACTAACACTGGATCGTGTTCTGTTGCAGCAAGGCAAAATCGCGATTAAATCCGCAACAGGCATTATGCCCGATGGCACGCCTTTTAATATTCCGGAAGATGATCCTGCGCCGGCGCCACTGGAAATTCAGGAAGGAGCTCTCAACGAAAAAGCCTATCTCTGCCTGCCGCTACGCTCCAGTGAGACCGAAGTGTTCTTTGAGCACAGCGAATCAGGTATGCAGCGCTATAATGCGCGATCGATTGAAGTAAACGATGTCACCAGCAGCACTTACGACAAAACAACCCTCTATGTCGGTAGCTTGCGTTTAAGTCTTCTATTGGAAAACGACAGTCGATCAGAATACAGCTGCATCAGCGTAGCCGATTTAGTGGAATGCTCGAAAGACAAAATTATCGCTCTCAATGAAGATCACATCCCACCCAGCATCAATGCATGTCAATCACCACGCTTGATGAGCCTGATGAAAAACACTCTGGGATTACTTCAGCAACGCAGTAAAGAGCTGTCATCACGCATATCAGCCAGTGCTACCGGCACGGGTGGTGTTGCGGAGGTCGAAGATTTTCTGTCACTACAACTCATCAATCGCTATACCCAACTGATACGACATCTAACGCTTTTGCCGACGATTCATCCAGAAGCTCTCTACCAACATCTGTTGATGTTAGTTGGCGAACTGTCGACGTTCTCTGATCAGCGTTTCATGGCCGATGTCGAGCCCTATCGCCACGATGAACTTCATACCGCATTCGCTCCACTAGACCAACAATTACGTGATGCGCTATCGACCTTATCGACAAAGAAACGATCGTTTTCGATACCGCTCAAAGAGCCTAAATACGGCATTTATCGCGCGCCAGTCAACGATCCTGACTTATTCGATACTGCTACATTTATCGTTGCAGTTAAGGCTGACCTTCCTACCGCCGAGCTGCAACAAATGTTTAACAATCAAGCCAAGGTTAGTGCGATAGAAACTATCCGAGACATCATTATGGCTAGCCTTCCCGGCATCAACTTGAAACTCTTGCCATATAACCCCCGTGAGTTGCCATACCATGATGGCTATATCTTCTATGAGCTAGACCGATCATCCAACGCTTGGCAGTCACTGAAGGGGTCTACCGGTTTCGCGATTCATATTGCCGGTAATATCCCTGGCATCAAACTCCAGTTCTGGGCAGTACAAAGGTAACCCCCATGTCAGACAACACAGATTTTTTTGGTCAGTCTAATGGTGACCATACCGTATTTGTGCCTCGCCCTGGAAACCGCAGAAACCGCCCTGCCGGCCCTAATACTCCGGCGGGGGCCGCTGCACCAACAGTGCCCCACGGAGCTAATCGACAATCACCCGGCCCAACGGGCACCATCGGCAAAACGGGTACATCACAACCCATCAATACTCAACAAACACCGAATTTGTTGTTATCTGCCGCTACGCCATTGATAACTCTGGGAACCCACCTACGAAATACCAACCACGTCGGTGATTCCAACGCCGTCTTTCAACAAACGTGCGCCGATATCAAACGATTGGACGAAAATCTGCAGCAAGCGGGCGTATCGAAGGAACACACTGTCACTACCCGTTACCTGATATGCACATTTATTGATGAAATGGTGATGTCGACACCGTGGGGAGCACAAAGCATCTGGACTCAGCGTAGCCTGCTGATGACCTTCCACAACAACGCCCTCGGCGGCGTAAAGTTCTTTGAAATTGTTCAGCTATTACTGCAAAACCCAGCCAGCAATATTGATTTGCTGGAGCTTTGCTACGTGATGTTAAACCTCGGTTTTGAGGGCAAGTATCGATTCGATAATGGTGGGCACTTTGAATTAGCGCAAATCAGTGAAAATCTGTATCACGCCATTCAACCGCATCGCCCTGAAGCGACCCGCGAGCTGTCACCCAACGTCAATGGCATCCGCAACGCACACACCCTGCTGGCAGACAATCGACTCATGTGGGGTAGCTTAATTGCCGGTATCAGCCTTTCATTAATTGTATTTGTGTCGTTGTTTTTCACACTCAACCACGCCTCGGATCCTGTTGCAATTCAGGCATCCGCTATCGGCAGCAACATCGAACAATTAGTGCGTAAACCCAGGGCGACAAACACCCGAACACTCGTATCAGAGCTCTCGCGTACGCTGAATGAAGATATCGAAAGCGGCGAGATTGCGATTAAAAGCACTGCCGAAGGCATACAAATTATCGTTTCAGGTCACGGCTTGTTTAATCCGGCAAGCGCACAAATCAGCCAGAATAAACGCCCCCTGCTCAAGCGCATAGCCGACGCGATCGCCCGAGAAAAAGCGTCGATTCTCGTTGTCGGACATACTGACAACGAACCAATTCGCACACTGCAATTCCCAAGTAATTGGCAACTATCGACGAAACGTGCGGAATCCATCGCTGAATTTCTGAGCACCCAGTTACCTGAAAAAAATGTCAGTACTGAAGGTCGCGCTGATCTACAACCGTTAGTTCCTAACAACAGCGCTCAAAACCGGGCAGTCAATCGCCGCGTTGAAATCAACCTGTATTTAAGCTGATAACAATGAAAAAGATAAAAGCTGTACTTTTAAACTCTTGGACACTGGGTATTTTGTCCCTGCTGTTATTCGCGATGTTAGTCGTTGTTGTTGGCCCTCTCATTAGCATCGGTGCTATTCAGCCGTTAGCCACTACCAATGCGCAGATTATTCTCATCACTGTCGTTACTTTGATTTGGATAATTAAGCGTCTTGTTTCGTTGCTGATGCAACAACGCAAAGACAAGGCCATGGGTGATGACCTAGCAATAATGGAAAGCGACAATGCCGATGAGTTTGCCAAAGAGGAATTGTCGACCCTGCAACAACGCTTCAAAGAAGCATTAACACTCATCAACAAAAAAGGCGGACATTTTTCCAAACGCACCAATATTTATGGGTTGCCGTGGTACATCATCGTTGGCCCCCCGGGCAGCGGAAAAACGACTGCATTATTGAACTCCGGCCTGAAATTCCCTCTATCGGAAAAGTTAGGCGAGCAAGCAATACAAGGTGTCGGCGGCACACGCAACTGTGACTGGTGGTTCACCGATCAGGCCGTAATGATCGATACTGCCGGCCGCTATGTGACACAAGATAGTAATAAAGACCTCGATGCTAGCGCCTGGACGGGATTTCTATCGTTGCTGAAAAAGTATCGTAAACGCCAACCCATCAACGGTGTGTTTATCGCGATCAGTGCCAGCGACTTGTTAGTGCAAAGCAAAGCAAAGCGTACTGAACATGTTTCGGCCATCAAACAACGTATCAAGGAACTCCACGAACAACTTGGCATTCACTTCCCTATCTATGTGTTAATCACCAAAAGCGATTTGCTGGCCGGTTTCGAAACCTTCTTCGCAGACCTCGACGCCAGAGATCGTGAACAACCTTGGGGCATGACATTCGATTTACAAGCACCATCGCCAGACGGCAAAACAACCGACAGTAATGCCAGCCCTACGCAAGCGTTCGACTGGAACTTCGACCAGTTGATTCAACGCTTGAATACGCGTGTCGTGCAGCGTGTTCACCATGAAAGAAACCTCGATCGCGCAGCACAAATTAATGCCTTTCCGACACAAATGCAGATGTTCAAGAAGACACTCAGCGAGTTTCTCAATGATATTTTTGAGAACACACGCTACGAACACGATGCGATGTTGCGCGGAGTATATTTTACCAGTGGGACCCAGGAAGGAACGCCAATCGACCGTTTGGTCAATCGGCTTGCTCAAAATTCGCAAGCAGGTTTCAGCCCGCAAGGTCAGGCAAGTGAAGGCAAGAGTTTCTTTATCAAGGATGTTATGTCCAAGATTGTATTCCCGGAAGCGGGATTAGCCGGCTCTAACCAGAGATTCGAAAATAAGCTGGCCTGGCTTAGACGCTCAACCATCGCAACTACTGCGCTGATTACACTCGCCATGTGCGGCTTTTGGGCGGGCAGCTATTTCTACAATGATGCCTACGTAGATCGTGTCTCAACCAACCTAACAACAGCTCAGCAAGCGGTGTCAGACGTTTCGATTTATGATCTTGACCCGATCAACACACTCGATGCGTTAAACCGTATTCGAAATGCATCAAATACGCGGGAAGACGCCACTACAATACCATTAGAAAACCCACAAGATGCGTTGTCATCGCCATGGTACAGCGGCTTTGGTCTCCAACAGCAGAGTAAACTACAAACACAGAATACCGTCGCGTATGAACGTGTTTTGAATAAGATGCTGCTGGCACGATTAATGGTCATGCTCGAACGTCAACTAGCAAACCCAGATACTCCCCTCACCTATCAGTACGTCGCGCTACGAACCTACCTTATGCTCGGATCTGATGACCATTACGATGCGAATGAAGTAAATGCATTCTTTCGCGAAAGCTGGTTAAAAAGGTTCGATCGCACACTCACCCGAGAGCAACGGCTTGAATTTGTTGAACACCTTAACGCATTATTTGCGACGCGACCTGGCCCACTGCCCATGCCGCTTGATCAAAAACTGATTGAGCAGACGCAGGCAAATCTTCGCGCCATCAGCTTTGATGAACAAATTTATGCGCGCATTCAACAACTCAATTGGGACAAACATCCACAATTCTCAATTTATGATGCTGCTGGTCGCGCCTCAGCAGACCTGGTATTTATTCGAAAAAGCGGAAAGAGCCTCTCTGAAGGTATCGAACCGCTCTATACCAAACAGGTTTATCGCCAGCTCATGAATGGTGAAATCGCACGTATCGCCGAAGACGTATTAGGAGAAGCCTGGGTTTATGGGGATCAGCAATCGCGCACAGATTCGATCGATCAGAACGCCATCATCAAGCGGGTAGAAATGCGCTACCTGAATGACTACAAAAACCACTATCGGGCTTTGCTGGCAGATATCGATATTCTGCCATTTAGTTCATTTGACGAAGCCTCGCGTGTGCTCAGCACCCTATCAGGTAAAGATTCTCCGGTTGTTCTTCTTATCGAAGGAGTGCGTGAACAGACTCATTTATCGCTCGTTGATAACGAAGTGGTCGATGTCGCATCATCGACGGCAGTGCGTGTCGCCCAAAATAGACTCAGCCGTATGCTAGGTACGCAACAAGAGCTGAATATTGATACCGAAGCATCGTTTGATCATGACCCTGTCACCCGAGAATTCTATGAATTGAACCAAACCGTGAAATCGCGAGATTCTGCCCCACTGCCGATCACACCAGTGCTTGATGAGTTCAGCGAGCTTTACAAATTTATGAGTGCGATTTCTTACGAAAGTACTGATAGTGCTATCCCGCCCGGTCTCGCTCAAAAAGGCAACGCTATCCTGAAAAAAATGAATTTCATGCTGGATAGCCAACCAGACATCTTCCTAAAACCGCTCATGACTCGTATCGTCTCGCGCAGTGCTAGCTTGTCCCAAAGCGGCGTTGTGGAACACCTCAATCAGATGTGGGCATCCGAAGTGTTGGGTTTCTGCCAACGTGCCATTGCTAACCGATACCCGGTAAGCCCTGCCGCAGAATCCGATATCCAACTCGACGACTTTGCCCAGTTCTTTGGCTATGGCGGCACAATGGATACTTTCTTCAAACGTCACCTGCAAAAGTACGTTGATGCATCGCGGTCTCCCTGGGCCGTACGCCGCTCGCAGACCGCACCGATTGACTTGTCTTCACAAGCATTGCGTGCGTTTGAAAAAGCCTCCTATATAAAGCGCGCCTTTTTCAAATACGGTAGTCACCAACCCGAATTTACGTTCAGTCTGACACCGAAACAAATGGATGCCGGCCTTAGCCGATTGCAGCTGAATGTCGACGGCCAGATGATTGGCTACGAGTTTGGCCCACTATTAACCAACGATTTAACCTGGCCTGGCCTAAACCCAGGGTCCGGCGCTCGTCTTGAGATGCGTCAGATCGACGGCAGAATCGCTGTTTTACAAGAAGAAGGCCCATGGGGTTGGTTCCGAATGCTCAATAAAATGCAGGTAAAGAAAACGCGCAATGCCGAACGCTTTGACCTGACATTCGACACCGGCGGTTATAAGGCCGAATACAGTCTGATGGCCGGAGCAAGCACCAACCCTTACCGCATCATGAACAATATGTACTTTTCGTGCCCGACACAGCTGTAGGAATCTGATATGGCGATCCCGAACCCTGGATTTTTTGGCAAGCTCCCGATGACCGGAGATTTCATTCATCGGCGGATAGCGCCCGCGTTTCTCAATCGGTGGGATGAATGGCTAAAGCACAACCTTGCTCGTAGCCAGCAGATGTTAGGTAGTCAATGGCTCGACGTTTACCTAACCAGCCCGATATGGCGCTTTGGCATCAGCCCCGGCATCATTGATGATCATGCATATTGTGGTGTGATCGTACCCAGTGTTGACAGCGTCGGGCGCTATTTTCCACTCACAATAACCCAAGCGGTTCCGGCAGCAGCTTTTTGTCATATGCTCAGCCCTGCTGCTGAGCAGTGGTATCAATCGATCGAAGAACTACTGCTCGATATGCTAGAGGGTTACCACCCAGATACAGACGCTTTTGACCAACAATTAACTACCCTCAACGCAACATGGATAAAAGATACCGGCCCTTTTCAACAGATCAGCATGAGTGAACTGGTCAATAAAAGCCTGCACTTGCAGGTGACGGCCTCAAACGGTAACGGTTTTTCGCAGGCTACCAGTAGCCTGTTATTTTCTGCGATGCTTGGGCAACAGAGTCCGTTTAGTTTCTGGTGGCAACAGAACAATGACCAATCAACAAGTAATTGTCTGATGTGCGCTAATCTGCCCGCGGGAGACCAATTTGCAGGTCTTCTCGATGGTTCGTGGAAGGAGCACAAATGGCAAACCGCGGATCTTCGTGGCCCTTCATGCCCGAAGCCAAGCCAGCAAATTGATGAATTACGCCAACACGACCAAGAGGCCCAGGAACCGTCACCATTACCCAATTCAGATTACACGGAACCTCATTACCTCAACCGACACTCTGACGCCAAACAAACCACCACAGAGTCGCCTTACTCAACACAGACGTCCAACGAGCTATGGGATATTACCGCCCCTCAGCATAGTGACACGGCGCAACCGGTTACTGCAAAATTTGAAATCGAAAACGCCCCAATCGAATGTTTGGAAGAATTATCTGGCTCTGATTCTGAATCAGATCTGGTGCAGCTTATTCGTTCTAACGAAGATATTACTATCTCACCCGCTATTGATGCACAGGCAAGCAGAGCCAAGGTGTTACAACGAGATATCAGCCCTGGCGTTTACCATCCACTTCCAGAAAGTGCCGGCTTTTCAGATTCTGGTAACTATCGGGAATGGAACGAGGACTCCATGCTGTTGATGCCATCCAGTGGAATTTATGTCGTTGCCGATGGAATGGGCGGACACACAGACGGCGCCTACGCCAGTCAAGCTGTGGTTCAGGCAATTGAGTCCGTCGATAGTACTGGCAGTTTCGAACAGATTCTCGAACGTTTACGTTTTTCGTTAGATGATGTGAATCAACGTCTTCAAGACTATGCAGAAAACCACTCTGAGAAAAACATCTGCGGCAGTACTGTTGCCGGTCTGTTACTACGAGGCAATCAAGCAGCCGTGTTTTGGGCCGGTGATAGCCGAGTCTATCTAGTACGCGATGGTGCTTTAATACCACTATCACGCGACCACAGCGTCGAACAAGAACATCTCGATGCGGGCATTGCGAAGACTGCAGCTGACTTTCCGGCAAAAAACCTGATTACCCGAGCCGTGGGTGGCGACAAACAACTCACACTTGATGTGTTTTACCATACACCGCAATTGGGTGATGCGTTTTTTCTATGCTCAGATGGTGTTTACAATGAAACAGATGAAGCTCATCTCGCTAAGTGTATTCACGACAACGACACTGCAGAAACCGCCGTCAACGCAATTCAAACCCACCTTCTCAAAGGGCCAGCACGAGATAACCTGACCGGGGTGCTGGTACTCACCTGAGCGTTCACGCTTCCCGTGGTTAATACGCGGGAGGCTATTGCGCTGGCGGGGTCGACGAACGCTCTCGGCATTGCCACCCCCACCCTTTTTGCTTCGCTACAAAGGCGGCCGCTTTATTCTCGCAATACCCGGATTGATTATTTGCACGCCACAATGTTGTAGTGGTTCCTGCTTTTGTATAAACCACCTCACAAGGAACATGACTTGGTGGGTTGTGGTAAATGATGTTTATCGTTCTCTGATCGTTGGTATTGGTATGTGAGCACAACCAGTTTTCTGCACTGGCTTGCACTGACAGTGCGGCAACTCCAAACAGAGTTACGACAGAAAGAGAACGGAGAAGTCGGTGACCGGTTTGGCGGCGACTTTGCATATAGCGACCTTTGAGAATCATCTTTAGCAGAAACCTAATTGATAGAGATCTAATTGTTTATTTATGCACGATCAGCTGCATTGTCGTCAATAGGTTCATACAAGGGTTCGTCTTGCCATTGACGAGGGTCAAACTGATAGTACTTAACGAGTATCTGGAATAACTCGCCATGCCGTTGAGCAAGTTGATACGGTTTCCCAAAGAAAGTTTCTGTCGCTACCGCAAAAAATTCAGCTTCGTTCGTTGCTCCGTACTTATCCATAACACTATCTATCTGCAGCGACGCCGCATAACGAAGTGCAGATAATTCGGTATCAAGGACGTTGGCCCATCGCTGATAATCTTTGTTAGGTAATAGAGGCGTACCATTGGCAGCACCCGTTTCCGAGTCCAATTGATGGGCAAATTCATGCAAGACAACATTATGGCCCGTTCCCGATTCATGAGCATCTTTACGCACATCCTCCCAAGAGAGAATGATCTTGCCGTTGTGCCATGATTCTCCGAGCATGTGCATGCGCCGACTTTCAACAACGCCACCAGCGCCAACTTGATCGCGCTCAACACTAAATCCAGAGGGATAAACGAGGATGTAATGCAGCTTAGGGTATGCGTCACTCGCTTTGTGCAGCACCAATAAACTAGCTTGCGCGGCGATAGTTACCCGTATTTCATCGGTTATCACTAAACCGCCACAGCCAAAAAACACCTTCTCGACCAAAAAGTACTTAATCAAACGTTCGATATGGTACTGTTCTTCAGAGGTAAAGCGCGGGTAATACGGAACACTCGATTCTATGATGGATCGCCATTCATCTGATAACGGCAGTGCCAGCGCTTTGCGTTTGCGCAGCAACGGGTAAACCAACACGCTATAGATAACCGTCGCGAGAATTGCACCAATAACAATGACAAATATCCAGCCGGACACCGGAGGCATATCCATAAAAGCTCTCCTATCGAAGTACTATTCCACTTTATACACCTTCAACTTAATGCCAGTTCAATAAACATCAAGTTCGTTAACGACGACAGGTAGGAATATCACTCCGACAGTTAGGTCTCTACAGACGCTGAATCATCGAGTTCATTCAAATAATCAATTAGATGGCACCCGGCTCAAGTGCGATATTTTGGGCGTTTTCACGTTCAAGCAACGCTAGCGTATGCGGATCAAACGCTTGTGAAGGCGTATAGGCACCCGGCATCACGCGGTGAGCCAGTAACTGCTCGACAGCAAACAAGGCAGATAGAACCGTGTATTGGTACCCTTGAGGAACATCCAGCGTCTTTTCAACAGACTCGGACTCATTCCAGATTCGCCCCCAAAGCTGTGTACGGCGTGTCGCTAAAGCATCGTCGGAAGGACCGTCAACACGACGTTCAACCAACTTTTGCATAAAACGTAAAGCTGGTTGCCATTTCAACACTCGGGTCATCCCGTGCCAACGGCGGACAAACCCCATCTGCTTTTTATCCATGGGGAAATACACACGAATATTAGGAATATGCGTACTATGCCAAGCCGTCACAATGTCACCCCAGCTGATGGCGACACAGTATCGATCTTTATCAGCGAAAGGAATATCTTTGTGGTACTCCCCCATTGGCATTTTTTCTAACTTTCCATTTTGACGCACCGTTAACCCGTCCGGCAAGCTTTCAAGCATGGTTTTAGCCGTGCCAGCACTTGGGCCTGCTGAATCAGCAAACGCCATTTCCAAATGCGTCGCTTCAGGAACGGCTTCTTTGAGCAATGCAGCCAACGTATCGGTCGCAACCACATCAAAACCCACACCACTAATCACGACACTGCCTGCTGCACGAGCAGCATCCTGAGACTGATAACTGTCCTCAAGTACTTGGTATTCACCGGTAATGTCTAGATAGTGACAACCCACACTGATAGCAGCATCACGCATAGGCTTAGCTGTCTGGCTAAACGGGCCGGCACAATGCAAACAAATGGCGATGCCTTCGAGGCTTTGTTTAACACTGCTCGGAGTATTTAAATCAAAAATACGCACAGGTAACGATAATTCATCAGCCAGCGGCTGGATTTTTTCCGCACTGCGGCCTGCTAGTATCGGCCGTAGGCCGCGCCTGACAGCTTCACGGGCAATTAATCGTGCGGTATAACCGTTGGCACCATAAATCATCCACTGCATAGTATTTCCTCAACGTCGAAAGCCGCTGGTCGACCTCATTACCTGAATTTAGGACTGGAACTCTGAACCTGATATTTGAGTTCGGCCCGAAAACCTGAACTGGGTAGCGCGCTAAAAATCTGCCCGCGTATCTACGCGCAGATATGGGTAAGATGCATCACCCGCGCAAAAATGCCTGCCAACGCACTAATAATGACTCAATTAGCAACTGTGTATTCGGGTTTGAGGTGCTGTTCATTTCGGCAATACCCTGCTGTATTTCCTCCAGCATCTGGTACGCGCGCTTTGAAAAGCCGTCTTTTTCAATAATCTGTTGAAAACCTTCAACCGATGCGATGGGTAGAGCAACTTTTAGCATATGGGTACGAATCAGCGTCCACAAAAACTGCTGACTCAGATTAAGCCATACAGGGATATCACCTTTGTTCACCCGCTCTGCATATTGCACCAGCGCGAGTTGTCCTAAATACAATTTATATAACTGTGTGGCCAGATCATCAAACTCGCCGAGGATACCTTCATCAGCATACTGCTGAGCCAGCAACGGATTGTCTTGCGCCAGCATCAGCAATTTTTCAGCATCCTGATCGCTATCAATCGCAGCGACATGCGCTTGCAACCATGCCTTAGCTTCGGCGTGCTTCGGTTTAGGTACAGCGACAACCTGGCAACGACTTCGAATAGTCGGTAAAAGCCGACCTGGCGCGTGACTGACCAACAACAGAAAGCTGTCTTTTGTTGGCTCTTCAAGGCACTTCAACAATGCATTTGCCGCATTGATATTTAATGCTTCAGCCGGCTTGATAAGAACAACCTTATTACCATTCTGCTGCGAGGTTTTATTGATGAAATCAACAACCTTGCGAACTTGATCCACCTTAATTTGTTTGGATTTTTCTTCCAAACCAATACGCATAATGTCTGGGTGTGTGCCGGCCTGTTGCAATTGACAACCTTTGCACTGTCCACATGCGAATTCAGCATTTTCTTGCTCACGGCACAGCAGCACGGAGGCCAGCCCTTGGGCTAGCTCTGCTTTACCAAGACCACGGTCTCCTGCGATGAGCATACCGTGAGGCAGCTTGCCCTGTTGACGTAAGCCGTGAAGGTGTTCCCAGCTCTGCTGAAGCCAAGGATAAGGTCGCCAGCTACTCATGGTTTTTCCACGTATCTATTAAACGATCTAACACACTGGCAAGATTGACTTGCACCTCGGCTAAAGGCAAGGCCGCATCAATAACTTCATAACGATCCGGAGCTTGTGCAGCACGAGCCAGATAGGCATCACGAACCTTTTGATGGAATGTCATCGCCTCTGATTCCATTCGGTCCAGCGCGGCCCGGGCACGCGCACGCTGATGACCGATTTCGACCGGCGCATCCAAAATAATGACACAATCAGGCCTCAACCCTGCTTGAACAAACGACTCCAGTGCTTCAACACGCGAAGTACCGAGATCACGCCCGGCCCCTTGATAAGCAAATGTCGCATCGGTAAAGCGATCGCACAAACACCACTGCCCTTGCTCTATAATCGGTAAAATCTTGTGCTCGATATGTTGCGCACGGGCTGCAAATACGAGCAACAATTCAGCCATGGGTGCCATTGACTCTTCTCTCGGCGCTAGAATAATCTCCCGAAGCTCTTCTGCCAGTGGCGTTCCCCCTGGTTCACGGGTTGCACTGTATTCGATACCCTTGTTTTCTAGGTATTGACGCATAAAGGCGGCATTGGTGGTCTTACCAACCCCCTCTCCACCTTCGAGTACAACAAAAAGACCTCTCTTTTGAGCTGTCATAGATCAGAGTCCTTTGGGCTGTTACTCAGGTGTTGAGCGATAGTTTTTCTTACGCTTCAATTGATACTCTCTAACAGCACGATTATGTTCTGCTAACGTCCTTGAGAACGCATGGCTGCCATCGCCTTTGGCGACAAAATACAATTTCCCGTTTAGTAACGGATCTAGAGCAGCATCAATCGATGCCTTGCTCGGTAAAGCAATCGGCGTGGGTGGCAAACCAGAAATTGTGTAGGTGTTATAAGGCGTTGGCGTTCTGAGGTCTTTCAAACGGATATTGCCTTTGTAGTTATCACCCATACCATAAATAACAGTCGGATCTGTCTGTAAACGCATACCCCGCTTCAGCCGCTCGACAAAAACACCGGCAATCTGCCGACGCTCCGAATCAACGGCGGTTTCTTTTTCAATAATCGACGCCAGAATCAAAGCATCATAGGGTGTTTCAAGTGGCAGACCCTTGACACGCCTTGGCCAGCTATCGTCTAAGGCTTCTTGCATCACCGTATAACCACGTCGCAATACGTCACGGTCTTTATCACCACGAGTATAGTGGTAGGTTTCCGGGTAAATTAGGCCTTCGGCATGCTGATACTTACCTTCAGCCCCAATGGCTTTAAGAATATGCACATCGTCACCCGGCTCTAAGGTTTCGACTAAGCCGTCAGCACTATGTAACTCAACAAGCGCCTCTTTTAATGTCCAACCCTCAACCACGGTGACTGAGTACTGAACGACACGACCATGAATCATATTGTCGAGAATAAGGAGCGGGCTGTCTCCATCTTTAACGTCATATTCGCCAGCTTTGATCTTTCCTGCTAAATCCATCAGTCGAACGTAACCTACCCAAAGATCGGGGTATTCCAAAACGCCAGCTGAGTTCAACTTACCCGCAACACGTTTAACCGAATCACCATAATCAACATCCACACGTAGTGTTTCCGGTACGGTTTGAGGCCGAGCAAGATACTTTAATGCAAGCCCTGCCCCTAGCATGCCCGAAAACATAATCGCAACAAGAAACAGTGGAACCACTTTTTTCATAACACTATAACCCGGATTCTCTGGTATTCAGCGCGCGCTGCAGACTGCGCGTTATCTGACCTATCTTATACGTTTTATCAGCAAGACGGGTAACAGGTACGATACCAATCAAACTATTTGTCAGGAATATCTCATCGGCCGATTCGAAGGTCGATATATTCTTTTCTTCAACTAACAAGCCAATTTTCGGGCACAGCGTGTTCATTACAACATGCCGCATCACGCCGGCTACCCCACAATTATCTAATCGCGGAGTGATAACGCTTCCGCCCTTCTCCACCACGAACAGATTACTCATGGTACCCTCAATCCAGTTACCCTCACTATCAGCAGTGAGGCCTTCAAAGATATCAGATGAACTCCACTCTTGACGTGCCATCACCTGATCCAGACGATTGAGATGCTTCATGCCCGCAAGCGCCGGCTGATGCGAAAGCTGCCAACGGCAAGGAATCACCGTAACGCCATATTGCTGTAACGCACAAACATCGCGTGTAAACGGTTCAAGTAGCATTATTCGTTCCGGAACAACCGTATTATCGCAAAAATACCCAGTGCCTGTAGCTCCACGACTAACAATATACTTCAAGCGCCAGAATTTATGCGCGGAGTTCTCAACCACTGCTAATGCAAGTTTGAAATCACTCTCTGCTGTTGCTTGAGAAAAGGGAATATCGAGCCGACGACAGCCATCCATCAAACGATGCAGGTGCAGTTGGTAGTGCGAAATACAATCGCCACTAAGCAGCATGGTTTCGAACAAGCCGTCACCAAATGCTAGAGCACGATTATCAGGAGAAACACCCTGATCAGAATTTCCGTTGATCCAGATGTATTGCATGGAGAAATTACACAAAAGGCGGCAATAGCCGCCTTGTTATAAACCGCCTAAGGCATCAAACGCGCTTAAACAACAAGCTACCATTAGTGCCACCAAATCCAAACGAATTCGACAATGCATGTTCGATTTCCATCGGCTGTGCAACGTTTGGAACGTAATTAAGATTACAACCTTCGTCAACGTTGTCCAGATTGATCGTCGGTGGAGCAACTTGCTCTTGTAACGCTTTTAACGTGAAAACTGCCTCAAGTGCACCAGCGGCACCCAATGCATGCCCGGTCATGGATTTCGTCGAGCTGACAGCAACTTTATCTGCGGCCGCACCCATCACTGTTTCAACAGCTTCGGATTCTCCAACATCGCCAGCTTTCGTCGAAGTACCATGAGCATTGATGTACTGCAGATCGTTTACATCCAGCTTGGCATCTTTAATCGCATTGATCATAGAACGCTGTGCACCAACACCTGAAGGTAGCGTCATATGATAAGCATCACCGCTCATACCAAAACCGATGATTTCAGCGTAGATTTTAGCGCCACGTTTTTTCGCCATTTCGTACTCTTCAAGAACGAGCACACCTGCGCCGTCACCCAGCACAAAACCATCACGATCTTTATCCCACGGACGACTAGCCGCCTGAGGATCATCGTTGCGCTTAGACAGCGCACGCGCTGCACAGAAACCACCCAAACCTACGGGAGTTGATGCTTTTTCAGCGCCTCCGGCCAACATCACATCAGCATCTCCATATTGGATCAGGCGCGCAGCCATACCGATATTGTGAGTCGCTGACGTACACGCTGTGGTGATCGCCAGATTTGGACCTCTAAGACCCAGTAAAATCGAGAGATTGCCCGCAATCATATTAATGATTGATCCCGGCACAAAGAAAGGCGATACCCGACGTGGGCCTTTGGTGTCAATAATATGTTTGCATTTTTCGATCATGCCCAAGCCACCGATACCGGAGCCCATAGACACGCCCGCACGGTCTGCGAGCTCATCCGTCATCTCCAGACCTGAATCACGCATGGCCTGAATACCGGCAGCAATACCGTATTGAATGAATTCATCCATTTTGCTGGCATCTTTTGCCGAGAAAAAATCGCCAGCTTCAAAATCTCTTACCAAACCGGCAAAACGGGTTGTAAAGGCTGATGCATCAAAATGATCAATCATGCTGATGCCGCTTTGCCCATTAACTACTGCATTCCAGGCAGAATCAACGGTATTACCAACGGGCGACAATATACCCATACCCGTTACTACAACACGCCTTTTAGACACAAAGACCTCCAATATTTACAGCACTATTTACAGCACTAAAAAAAAGCCGCTCCATAAAACATCTCTATCGAGAGCCTACGGAAACGGCTTTTAATTCAAATAACGAACAATATGATGCTTACAGGTGCTCGTTGATGTAGTTGATAGCCAACTGAACAGTAGTGATTTTTTCAGCTTCTTCGTCCGGGATTTCGGTTTCGAATTCTTCTTCAAGAGCCATAACCAGCTCTACAGTGTCAAGAGAATCAGCACCCAGATCTTCCACAAAAGATGCGTCAGCTTTAACGTCTTCCTCTTTAACGCCCAGTTGCTCGGCAACGATTTTTTTGACGCGTTCTTCAATGCTACTCATGTTCCAATTAACTCCAGTTGTTTTAAAACATACGGGCCGGCATGGAGTGCCTGACCATATTGACTATTCGAGCACAACAAAACTTGTGCGCGCATTGTACTCTGATTTTAGGGAGCGAAACAACTTTAGATGTTTCAATGTGGAGAAAATCTAACACATTAAACAAAAGCTGCCACTCTATGTTGAATAAAAATACTACCTTCTTTGCTACCGTTCATACCAACTCGTTTAATCAGGCGAATTCAGTCGTACTTCATTCAAACATCGGGGCCCTTTCCCCTTTATACCATATACATGCCACCATTAACGTGAATAGTGCTTCCAGAAATATAAGAAGCATCATCACTGGCTAAAAAAGAAACTGCACCTGCGATTTCCTCAACATCACCCAGTCGACCGAGAGGAATTTTAGCCAGCAAAGCTGCCTTATGATCCTCAGGTAACTCTTTTGTCATATCAGTATCAATAAAACCAGGGGCGACACTGTTAACCGTAATGGAACGGCTTCCAACCTCTGCTGCAAGCGCGCGTGAAAAGCCTTCAGCACCCGCTTTAGTCGCAGAATAATTTACCTGTCCAGCGTTACCCATTGAGCCAACCACAGAGCTAATATTAATAATTCGCCCCCATCGTGCTTTAGTCATGCCTTTTATACATGCCTTGCTGACAGTGAATAATGCATTCAGGTTTGTATCGACAACATCTGTCCATTCTTCACTTTTCATTCGCAAAAACAAGTTATCACGAGTAATACCGGCATTATTTACCAAAATAGTTGGCGCACCAAATTCAGCAGTAATGGCCTTGATAACTTCAACAACCTGATCCGCATCAGTTACGTTTAGCTTTTTACCAACGCCTTCGATACTTTTATCAGCAAAACGCTGGGAGATCGCATCTGCACCACCATCGCTGGTCGCTGTTCCAATCACCAGATAGCCATCACTACCCAATCGATCAGCAATTGCAGCACCAATACCGCGACTTGCGCCAGTCACCAACGCTACTTTCTTATCACTCATTTATCACTTCCTTATCGTTATGATTTCCTACCAAGCCCCGAAAAAGCAAATGTACTTTGATCTCAATAAAAGTAAAATTTGCCAAACATCACTTACGGACAACCGGCCAAGAACATAACAATTTACACTATTTAACCTTATGCACTCAAATCAGCAACTTGCTGACGCAGCGTATCTGGCTGCTCAATCGCGCTTGCCGTCAACGACTTATGGATTCGCTTAGCCAAACCACTCAGCACTTTACCTGGGCCACACTCAATCAAGTGCCCAGTACCTTGAGACACCATAGTTTGAACACATGACGTCCATTTTACCGGGCTATAGATTTGCTCAATCAGCAAACCTTTTATTTTTTCAGGATCTACTTCAGTTTGTGCATGCACATTATGAATAACCGGTATTGCAGGGGTATTAATCGCTATGTTTTCTAGCTCAACAGCAAGCTTTTCACCAGCAGGTCTCATCAAATCTGTATGGAAAGGTGCGCTAACAGGCAAAGGCATCGCGCGTTTTGCACCTGCCTCTTTCAGCTTAACAATTGCTCTATCGACGGCGCCGGCATGCCCCGCAATAACAACCTGCCCTGGCGAGTTAAAATTAACCGCTTGCACACACTCATCTCCTGCGACATCAGCACAAATATCAACGATAGCCTGATCGTCAACACCAATGATCGCAGCCATTGCACCAATACCTACCGGCACAGCGCTTTGCATAAACTGGCCTCGAGCTCGGACAAGCTTCAAAGCATCAGAAAACGCCAGCGATTCCGCACAAACAAGAGCAGTAAACTCCCCCAATGAATGGCCAGCCATTACTGCAGGCATTGCGCCGTTTTCCTGCTTCCAGACATTCCACAAAGCGACAGACGATGTCATAAGAATCGGCTGAGTTTTTTCTGTCAAATTGATGGCATCCTGCTCACCATTCTGGATAAGATCCCACATGTCATAATCCAAAGCATCAGATGCTTCGGCGAACACGTCTTTAATAATCGGGAATGCTTCTGCGGCATCAGACAACATACTGATTTTCTGAGAACCCTGCCCAGGGAATACAAATGCCAATGAAGAATTACTCATATACAACCCCTTAGAGTAGAAACTTGAAAGCGCTAAACCAGCGACTGAAATTCTTGATCCAGCTGACTCACAATATCAACACTCAACATGCGATAAGCATGTTCCAATGCATAACCGAACGCCAATTGATCTGCGTGACCATGACTTTTGACGACCACCCCCTTTAACCCGAGCAAAACAGCACCGTTGAGCCTACGAGGATCAACCTTGCTCGATACACGACGAAATTCGGGGAT
The DNA here is from genome assembly GCA_902705835.1 of BD1-7 clade bacterium. NCBI lineage: Bacteria > Pseudomonadati > Pseudomonadota > Gammaproteobacteria > Cellvibrionales > Spongiibacteraceae > BD1-7 clade bacterium. The sequence continues at coordinate 163,092 of CACSIN010000027.1, read as the reverse complement.
AGCAAACCAGGAAAGCAACCGCGTCACCGGATCAGATTTAATCTCTTTACGGATCTTATCCATAATATAAGTCGCGACACCCTCGGATGCCTTGAGCGCAATATTACCGACAAATCCATCACATACAATAATATCCGCCACCGCCTCAAAAATGCGATGTCCTTCGATAAAACCGATGTAATTAAGGCATTCTTTAGCTGCCAGCAATTCTGACGCCTCTTTGACTTGATGATTACCCTTCGTGTCTTCTTCGCCGTTATTCAACAGCGCGACCGTCGGAGATACTTTTCCATCAAGCGCCCTTGCCATCANCGATGCCATGATCGCAAATTGCAATAAGTGCTCCGCACTGCAATCAACGTTAGCACCCATATCAAGTAAGTAAGAATGACTCTCGAGTGAAGGAACTGCGCCACAAATTGCCGGGCGATCAACGCCATCAATCGTACGCAGCTTAATCTTGCTGACACCCATCAATGCACCGGTATTACCGGCACTCAGACACGCACTAGCCAAACCGTTCTTAACAAGGTCAACTGCAACATGAATAGAGGAATCTTTTTTATGGCGGAGCGCCTGAGACGGAACTTCATCCATACCGATGACTTCACTGGCATGAACTACATCTACTCGATGAGCAAAACGACGATTAACAAGAGGTTCGATAGCATCTGTCTTGCCGACGAAGACGACGCGTGTGCCTGGATTACCCTGAAGATACTGAAGGGTCGAAGGAATAATGACACGGGGACCGAAGTCCCCGCTCATGGCGTCAATGGCGACCGTATTGGTAACCATTTTATGATTCAATTAAAAATCAATTAACGATTAATCGTCAGCGCCGGTTTCAACAACTTTACGGCCACGATAGAAACCGTCTTTAGTAATATGGTGACGAAGATGCAATTCACCGCTAGCACTGTCTACTGACAAAGCCTTACCAGTCAATGCATCGTGAGAACGACGCATACCACGACGCGAACGGGTCTTTTTGCTCTTTTGAACAGCCATGCTTTGTACTCCTATTTGCCTGACTTTAAACTTGCCAGCACGCTAAAAGGGTTTGTTGTTTCTTCTTCTACAGCAGGTTTATCTGCAGAAGACGGGTCTAAACTTTCGTAATTCTGTGTGCCCCTACAATCAGCCGGATCGTGATAGCTGACAAAAGGTACACTCAGAAGTAATTCATCCTCAACCACTTCGTTGAGATTAACAAGCTCATCTTCACCCACGATCAACGGATCACAATCACGTCGGAGTTTCTTCGCTTGCTCTTCGTCCCATACGATGGCGAGATTTACATCGGAATGCACATCAATCGCAACAGGCTCCATACAGCGTTGACATTCAACCTGAAGCTTTGCATTGATCTTGCCTTGTATAGTCTTTACCCGCTGATCATCAATTGCAAACTGAAGATCTATAGCTACGAACTGAACACCATCAAGAACGATATTATCGATCCGGGGCAAATGCGTAACATCCAACTTGGCAACAAAGCTCGCTTCTCGCGATGCTAGCTTACGTACGTCAGCGTGTTTTGGGAGTGGCTCATCAAACATAGGCGCGCAATCTTATTGATTCACAAGGTTTATGTCAAAAAAAAATCACATTATTGGCCGTTTTTTTGCGTTATATATCTAAGCTGGGCGAATTCAAGGAAAAACCGCATACTTCGGCATCTCAACAAAGGACTCAAGCCGATGCCAGGTACCGCTCATACACGAATAATTCTTGCTTCCGGATCACCCTATCGCCGCAAATTATTGCAGCAGCTAGAAATTCCATTTGACTGCATCAGCCCCGAGATCGACGAAACGGCATCATCGCTCGAACAACCCGACGCACTAGCACTGCGCCTATCAAAACAGAAGGCCCAGGCTGCCGCCAATCAGCTAACCCCACTTGAAGAGCCCGCAATCATTATTGGGAGCGATCAAGTAGCCGCGTGTGACGGCAAAGTATTTGGCAAACCTGGCACAAAAGAAGAAGCACTTAAACAATTAACCTGGTGCCAAGGCAAAATTGTGACCTTTTACACTGGATTAAGTTTGTTGCACTTAGGTTCATCTAAGCAGATCACGCGTCTTTGCCCGTTTTCCGTCACTTTTCGCAACCGTAAGGAAGCACAACTTAAAGCCTACATCCAACGAGAACAGCCCCTCGATTGTGCCGGCAGCTTTAAAGCAGAAGGCCTTGGCATCACTTTATTCAAAAGCATGGCAGGCAAAGACCCCAACAGCCTTATCGGCCTCCCTCTTATCGACTTGGTAGAGATGCTTGAACAATTCGGTATCGAGCTTTTATAGCCGCCGACTACCAGCATTCTATCCTCACCAACCACACACCCCTCTCAAGGCCATCAAAAAATGCCGCCTCAAACCATCGCTTGAAACGGCATTTCTCTACACCTCAGCACCCCACAGCGCTTAAGTGGTGAAGCAGAGGCAATTATCGAATGGTAGGAGCAGTATCAGACATCTGGAGCTGCTGATACACTGCAGCACCGGCAGAGGCACCCAATTGGCGAATTAGTCGCTCAATCGGATCTCTCGAGACGGTGTAGTCTACGGTGTCTTTTGCACCAACAATATCTCGAGCAACATAACCCGCACTACCCAAGCCATCTACCAATCCGAGCTCTAACGCTGTTTCGCCCGGCCAAATTAACCCGCTAAATATGTCGTCGGTTTCTTTTAGCCGCTCACCACGCCCGGTTTTTACCGCTGTTATGAATTGCTGATGAATTAAATCCAACGAATCCCGCCAAAATTTTTCATCAGATGGCTTCAATGGCTCAAATGGATCCATGAATGCCTTGTTTTTACCTGAGGTGATCACTCGACGCTGAACACCCAACTTGTCGATCGTACCGACAAATCCGAAACCTGCAGATATAACCCCAATAGACCCAACAAGACTGGCCTTGTCGGCATAGATTTCATCAGCAGCCGAGGCAATATAATAAGCAGCAGACGCGCCCAAATCACTGATCACCGCGTACACCTTTTTCTCTGGATGCAGCTTCCGCAATCGCATAATTTCATCATAGGCATATCCTGCCTGCACCGGACTACCGCCCGGACTATTAATTGCCAAAATGATTGCCTTCGCGTTCGGCTCTTTAAACGCTGCTCGCAACCCAGTTGCTATTGCATTCGCACTGGCGGGCTCCTGCTCCATTATCGGGCCCTGAATACGCACAACTGCAGTATGCTCGGAGGTTTTTGCCACGGCAGACATATCGGCATTCTGCGTAACTATCCCGAGAATCGAAAACAGATAAACGAAGAACAAAACCACAAAGAAGATGCGCCATCGGCGAGCTCGACGCTGCTCAGTAACTGACGCCAACACCGCCTTCTCTAGCAACTGCCACTCTTTACTTTTTTCTTCCATAGATATAACCCTGCTCTCACCTATCAAGAAGGTAACTTACACACCAATGAATACCTAGACCCAACAATAAAACTAGCCGACTTTATAAACGACCAAGAACATAATTACCCAGTTCGGACATATGATCCACGATGACAACCGGGTCAAACGTCTGTAAATGCGCCACAGAATGCGCACCATAACTTACACCTACAGAGGCCATACCGGCATTTTTAGCCATTAAGAGATCATACTCTGTATCACCAACCATCAAGGCCCGATCAACTGAGACATCCAATTCATGAAGTAACTGCTGCAACATCAGTGGCGACGGCTTAGATTCTGTTTCGTCCGCACAGCGTGTCGCATCAAAATAATCGGCCCAGCCGAGCTTCGCCAATTGCCGATCTAGACCTTTACGACTCTTGCCGGTTGCCACAGCTAACTGCATGTTCGCATTTTTGAGCGAGGCCAAGGTCGTTTCAACACCCCCATAAAGCTCGCACGGCACTGTATCCGCTTTTACAAAAGCCTTTGAATAACCAACACGCAAAGATTCGCGCACAGAAGCAGGTTCATGCGGATACAATTTAAGTATCGCCTCAGGCAACCCCAAACCAATAATATTCTGGATGGGCGCATCCTCAAGCGGCGGCAAGCCCAAGCCTTCAATAGCCGCCTGCATTGCACCCACTATCTTTCCTGTTGAGTCAATCAGGGTTCCATCCCAATCAAAAATAACTAGCACCGTAATACCCCCTGCGATCGGCAATTTCTAATAGCGACGTTTTTAACAACAACCTGTAGATTCTTTTCTTTATTAATAGAAGAACTTTCAAACGCCACCGGCAGGCAATCGTAAATGATCAACAATGGATTGCAGTTCGTCCGGTAACGGCGCCTCCAGCACCAAGGGCTTTGCCCTATCCGGCAAGCGAAAACTCACTCGACTCGCATGAAGAAACAAGCGCTCCAATCCAATTTGACGGGCAAATTGAGAAACCTCATTATCACCGTACTTGCTATCACCCAGCAGTGGAAATCCTGCATGAAGACCATGCACCCTTATCTGATGGGTACGCCCTGTAACCGGGCTAGCCTCAACCAAGGTTGCGCCCTGCAAAACCTCAGCGATGCGAAAAAGAGTTTTCGACGGCTTACCTTCCGGCGAGGCGTATACCATTCGCTCACCGCTTTTCAGTACATTCTTTTGCAAACCAACATCAACCTGCGTCTTACGTCGCGGCCAGCGCCCTTTAACTAATGCGAGGTAGGTTTTTTCCATGGTTTTTTCGCGCAGCTGCTGATGAATGAAGCGCAACACCTGAGATTTCTTAACTATAATCGTCAAACCCGACGTATCACGATCCAAGCGGTGAGCTAGCTCTAGACGTTTACAATCTGGTCGTAACTTCCGCACAGCTTCAATCAAACCAAAGTCGACACCACTGCCGCCATGAACCGCGATTCCAGAGGGTTTGTTAACCACCAGAATCTGTTCATCTTCATAAACAATGGCGTTTTCAATCGTTTCAAGGGTTTTATCAGAGACAAATACGGCAGGCCGCTCGGCAACCCGCACAGGGGGAACCCTCAGAAGATCGCCAGCCTGAAGCCGATAATCAGCTTTGACACGCTTCTTATTGATACGCACCTCACCGTGTCGTAATGCACGGTAAACACGTGACTTCGGGACACCCTTGAGAATGCGAAACAGAAAGTTATCAAGCCTTTGACCGGCGTCATCCTCAGTAATATCAACCCACCTAACCTTGGACGCTGTCGTCGGGCTATCAACGTCTTTCGACATACCTACCTTATCAAACTGAATTTGCTGGAATTTTTTTTTGCAGCTATACTAGCCGGCGAAAAGTACAGGGCGAGCATAATAGCCTGATATAGTCGGCCTCGCCTAGAGTGAAATGAAGAAAGAATGTATTTGTACTTTTGCGAACAGACAAAAACATGTTGATCTGGCAATCAACCCGATGTTCACCGTTTAAGTTTGATCGACGTCATTTATCTATATTTAGATGACTACATTTAGATTTCGACCGGAATGTCAGCAATAGCTGCCAGCCAACGCGATAAAACCCTGTTGATGAACATACAGGTGCAGTAGGATCATAACGATCAGAGATTCAGGTATTTAGATTACCCGTGAATTGACCGTATCTCACCGAGTTGTGGCAAGAAACATCAATAACACAGATTATCGGACATCCCGTAATCTGAACCCGATAGCGAGCAGGTGATCTGACGCTTTTGGATAAACCGGCTTCGCAAGATCATACGTGGAACTCACTATGCATCAATCGAAACCGGAGTATCGACGGGTGATTGACGACTCTTCAGCATCAGTAACGCTAGCTCAAAGGCCTGCGAACTGATTCGCCACACGCGGTAAACGCAAATTTTGGGCACAGATACAGGTATTGTCATTGAATGTCGCCACAAGCGATACATCAATGCCCTGGCACTGAGCCAAAGCCTTGCAGGAATACAGGCTTCACATCGTTCTGAACGGAAGGCGTCGCTCGTCACATAAAACCAGCGAACCACCACAGACCCATACGTGTCTGCAGAACACTCTACCGGTAATCTAGATTACAAGCGGTTGTATAAGTCGCATTGCTTGTAGTTAACCAAAAGTAACGAAAAATCGACAGCGAGAGACACCCGGCCAAAAGCCCCTTCGCTGCATCGACTAGCCAACATGAGCAGTTGCATAGCTCGAGTTAGCTGGAACAGAGATAAAATAGACAGCGCACAATCAGGTATATGCCAGACCAGAGAAGGATCACAACAGATCCATAAATAGCTCTCATACACCTGGCCGGCCTGCAACACAAGATGACTTCGATACAGTAGAAGTTCTATCGATGTATATGTTGCCTGGCGATGTCTAAGAAAGTGATACTTGCGTCATATACGACGAGTACCCGGAAGGCCCGACTCGCACTGAGTCACATGCTGTCTGATTCACCGCTGGCTTGCTCAGCGTGATGAGTACAACGCCCAAACCGGTTACACTCGAATCAGGTGCAAATTTGGAATCTTTAGTTCACCCGATTCCAGAATCACGTTTAATTTATCTCGACACCTTCGTTACCCCTCTGGCTCTCCTGCCCTGTGTTCATTGACTCATTGGACACGAATACCATCATGAAAAGAATGCTAATCAATGCAACACAACCAGAAGAACTACGTGTTGCACTTGTTGACGGACAACGTCTTTACGATCTAGACATTGAAAACCGAACCCGCGTACAGAAAAAAGCCAGCATCTATAAAGGCAGAATTACGCGTATCGAGCCCAGCCTAGAAGCGGCGTTTGTCGACTTTGGCGCAGAGCGACACGGCTTCCTCCCCCTAAAGGAAATCTCTCGCGAATACTTCACCAAACAGCCCAATGAAATTCAGGGCAAAATCAAGATCAAGGATGTCCTCAAAGAAGGCACCGAAGTTGTCGTACAGGTTGATAAGGAAGAGCGAGGCAACAAAGGCGCCGCTCTCACAACCTTTATCAGTCTTGCTGGCCGCTATATGGTTTTGATGCCTAACAATCCGCGCGCAGGTGGCATCTCGCGTAGAATCGAAGGCGAAGATCGCGATGAACTAAAAGCCAACTTAAGCAAGATTGATATCCCTAACGGCATGGGCGTTATTGTGCGTACTGCTGGCGTCGGCAAAAGCCAGGAAGAGCTCCAATGGGACCTCGACTACATGTTGTCGGTATGGGATGCTATTACAAATGCATCCTCTGAGCGTCAAGCGCCATTCCTGATTTACCAGGAAAGCAATGTCATTATCCGAACTATTCGCGATTACCTGCGCCGTGATATTGGTGAAGTCATCTTCGACACCAAAGATTCGTACGAAGAAGCACTGGCATTTATTCAGCAGGTTATGCCGCACTACGAAAGCAAGATTAAACTCTATGAAGACAAGGTTCCGCTGTTTAATCGCTACCAAATCGAAAGCCAGATCGAAACAGCATTTGAGCGAGAAGTAACCCTGCCATCTGGCGGTTCAATTGTTATCGATCCAACAGAAGCACTGGTGTCTATCGACATCAACTCCGCCCGCGCAACAAAAGGCGGCGACATCGAAGAAACCGCATTCAGAACCAATCTTGAAGCAGCCGACGAAGTAGCTCGTCAACTTCGCCTGCGTGACATCGGCGGCTTGATCGTTATCGATTTCATCGACATGATGCAAAACAAACATCAGCGAGAAGTTGAAAATCGCGTCAAAGACGCCCTTAAACTTGACCGTGCTCGCGTTCAGGTAGGCCGTATCTCACGTTTTGGTTTACTTGAAATGTCTCGCCAACGCCTTCGTCCTTCCTTGGGAGAAACCAGTGCTGTTGTTTGCCCGCGCTGCAGCGGACAAGGCTCAATTCGCGCGACCAAGTCATTGGCACTGTCTATTCTTCGTCTGATCCAGGAAGAAGCGAATAAAGGTGCAAGCGCGGAAGTTCACGCCAACGTACCGTTAGAAGTCGGTATCTTCTTGCTGAACGAGAAACGCTCCGAAATCGACAGCATCCAGCTGCGCCACAACACTCGAGTGATTGTTGTTCCAAATCCGAATCTTGTAACGCCGCATTACACCATGCAGCGCGTCAAGGCTAGCGACCTTCCTGAAGGCGCCCAGGCAAGTTACGAGATCCCGCGTGATGTTCCTGAAGAAGCAACCATTGTTGAAGAAGAAGTTGCACCGCACGAACAACCGGCAGCGGCAATTCGCACTATTCAGCCAAAAGCGCCAGCGCCAACGCCAACCAAGCCTGTCGAAGAAAAACAGCCTGAGGTTAAAAAGCCTCAGACATTATTCCGCCGCTTAGTAACCTCCTTGTTCAAGGAATACGAACCTGAGAATGCCGAACCACCAGCACCGAAAAAGAAACCTGTAAATTCGGACCAAGGACAAAAGACGAAGAACGATCGCAACAAAAATCGTAATCAGTCCGGCAAAAACACCAAATCTGGTGCTCGTAACGATGAAGCTGGCAACAGCCAGAAATCGCGCAACCAGCGCAAAAATTCATCAAGCAACCAAAACAAAGGCCAGCAACAGAAAGGCCCCGAAGGGCAGCAAAGCAAAGACAGTCGTAATAACCGCCCGAATGAAGCCAAGCAGCGCACAGATAAGCAGCAAGGCGACAAGCAGACGGATAACAAAAACGAAAGAAAAGAGCGTACTGAACGCCCACGTCGCGATCGCAGCGGTGACCGCAATGCAGTAGCCAACAGCCGCCGCAATAAAGAGCGCCAAAACCGCCAGAAACAAGGCGACCAGCAACCGATAGAAACGAGCCCGACTAAAGCTTCTGCGCCTACTTCTGCACCTATAGTAGAAGAAAAAATCGTAGCATCTCCCGCGGTAACAGCTTCTACCAAAGCGCCAGAGACTACACCTCAAAAGCAAAGCAAAAATGATGCAGCACCTCGCGATCAAGTCGAGCAACGCACTGCCAAGCCCGCAACCCAATTAGACCAAACGGTAAAAACAGACGATGCCAATCGCACCGATCAGAGCAGCAACGAGCCCAAAGTCAGCGCTGAAGCCACTACTCAAGTTGCACCGATAGCGGCCGAGCAAGCTAAGGCTGAGGCCACACCTACGGAAGCCAAAGCTCCGAGCGCGCCTGCCGAGGCACCCAAGCAAAACACTCCCGCTCCTACGCCAGAGAAGACAGCAAGAGCTACTGCCGAACCGGCAACCGCCAAACCGACAGCTGAAAAATCGAAAACTCGCGCAGCCAATGACCCAAGAGACCGCCCCAACAAGGCAGAAACGACCGTCATTACGCCAGAGCCCAAGGCAATCGAGTTGGCACCACGCATTGTTCCGGCACCCACGCGCACTGCACCAACACGCGCACCTAACGACCCTCGAGGTTCCGGTGCTACTACTGAAACTGCGGCACCTGTTACATCCTCCGCACAAACAGCAGAAACAGTCGCTGAAACGCCAGTCGACGCATCGATAGCAGTATCTGATTCAGCCACTACAGCAGAAACAGAGGTGACACCGACATCTGAAGAGGATAAAACCCAAGGCGCTTAATCATTTAGGGAGCTGCTGAACATACAGCCAGAAGGTTGAACCTGTATGCTTTTCAGGCAATTTCAGCTCCCACTGATTACGTAATAATCAAAAAGTGTAAAAGACACGTTTTTTACACTTTTTTTTACAGACACTATTGATCTCCATCAGTGGATCTGTATAATTCACTTCTCTTTCGCAAGGTACTGAAATTTAAGCATTTATGCTAATTTCAAAAGACTGCAAAAACGGTATCATGCGAAGGAAATTATTAAGTATTATAAATACTTAATATTCAATATGGAGAGATGGCTGAGTGGTCGAAAGCACCGGTCTTGAAAACCGGCGAACGTTAACGCGTTCCTAGGGTTCAAATCCCTATCTCTCCGCCATATTTAAAAAGCCAGTACATACCCCAATGTGCTGGCTTTTTTCATTTCAGGGATAGTCAGCACAAATTCAACGCCCCGCCTAACTAACTACCTGAAAACATTACAACAATTTTATAAATGTTCAATCAGCCTACCGGAACTTACCTTTCAATGAAGGTTCGAATTTAATAGAGTTCTGCCGCGGTCATGCAAAACAAATAACGCCAGCAAGACGTTGCTCTAAGTCATTTGTGCCTGCTAGCTCAGCGAAAGTACTCGTCAGTCTGATTAACCCCAGTGACTATGCGGATTTAAGACACTAGACACTGGCTTGCAATTAGGCGCAGGCTTAGTAATATTCAACTAAACCTAACTATGTTTTCAGGAGAAAGAAATGCAACGTGACTCGTTGTTAGAATCGAGCAGGTCATCGGCCCCCGCTATGAACAAGGTGTTGAAGAACACCTACATGTTACTTAGCGCGACTTTGATCTTCAGCGCCATCATGGCAGCCATCTCAATGATGCTCGCCATTCCATACGGAGCCAGTCTTGCCTGTTCCATCGGTGCATTGGTTCTGATCTGGTTCGTTCTGCCACGTACGGCAAACTCCGAAAAAGGCATCCTAACGGTTTTCGCCTTCACCGGATTATTAGGTTTTGGTCTCGGCCCAATGCTTAACCACTACCTCGCTATGGCGAACGGTGGCGCGATTATCGCTCAGGCACTGGGTGGAACTGGTATCATATTCCTGACATTGTCAGCCTATGTCACCATGACCAAGAAAGATTTTTCTTTCCTTGGCGGCTTCCTGATGATTGGTATGATGGTTGCCTTAGTAGCTATCGTCGCTAACATCTTCTTGGGCATCCCAGCGCTAAGCCTTGCTGTATCTGCGGCAATCGTGTTCATCATGTCTGGCTACATTCTGTATGAAACAAGCCAGATCATTCACGGCGGTCAAACCAACTACGTTCTGGCAACTGCCAGCTTGTACCTGAGCATCTACAACATTTTTGTTAGCTTGCTTCAGATTCTTGGTGTTATGGGCGACGACTAATATCGCCAACATATCGGCCTGCAATCAGTGCTGATATGGTAAGATAGGCCCCGCAATGCGGGGCTTTTTTTTGCCTCATAATTCATCATAATCCCCACTTCGCGTTATTTTGAAAAAGTGCAGGAACCCAGTACATGCCTAAATCCGTAGCCGTTATGATACTGGCAAGCCCTTACGGCGGAACCTCCAGTCAAACAGCACTTCACTACTGTCAGGCGCTACTGGAACAGGGCCATTCGATATACCGTCTGTTTTTTTATAACGAAGGTGCCTATAACGCAATTGCTACGAGTGAATCGTCTCAAGACGAATTAAACATCTGCTCGGCTTGGCAACAACTCGTGCAAAGCAACAAACTCGATGCCGTTGTATGCATTGCCTCAGGCCTAAAACGCGGTGTACTTAATGAATCAGAAGCGAAGCGCTACGAAAAGCCCTGTGCGCCGCTCGCTAACGGCTTTGAACTCAGCGGCCTTGGACAATGGGTTGACGCCGTGAACAACGCAGACCAGCACATTGTGTTTGGCGGCTGATGACAAAGGATCACACGATGCAGTATCTCTATATTCTACGTAAGCCGCCGTATCAAGGCACATTGACCCGAGAGTCGCTCGATATGGCTCTGGCAACGGCAGCGTTTGATCAACAGGTACAAATCCTGTTTTTAGGTGACGGTGTTTTTGCCCTAAAAGACAAACAGCAAACCGAAACGCTGCAGCGAAAGAACATCAGTAAAACGCTTCCAGCACTTGAACTCTATGACATCAACGATGTATTTGTATGCGCCCAGTCGCTGGCTGATAGAGGCATGGCCGATAAGCCCCTATGCATCTCACCAACACTCATCAACTCTGCGGAAATCAACGATAAAATCCGAGCGGCAGATAAGGTAATTACCTTATGAGCCAACTTCATATTCTTGGAACGCTATCGCCAAATGCGATTGATGATATGCTGCCAATGATCAATGCAGACGACACCCTACTTCTAATCGACGACGCCGCCTATACTGCGATTACCGGATCATCGAGCCAACAGAGATTGGATAACATACCTTGCCATGTTATCGCGCTCGAAGAAGCCTGCGTTACTCGGGGCATCACCAGCCCCAGCTTTACAACTATTTCAATGCCGGAGTTTGTTGCCCTGAGCCTTGATGCCCGCCACGTTTTGAATTGGTTCTGATATGAACTCTGATTTGTTCGATAAAGAAGGTTTTCTCACCAACATTGAAAACTGGACACCCGAGCTCGCCGAAAATATCGCGACACAAGAATCCATTACACTGACGGCCGAACATTGGGCATTGATCGAGCTTGCCAGAGACTATTACCAAACTTTCGATATATCGCCTGAAATGCGCCCACTAGTCAAACAGGTGAAGTTGAAACTCGGGGATGAGAAAGGCAAAAGCCTGTACTTGCTCACACTGTTTCCCGGCAGCCCCGCCAAACTGATCAGCAAAATTGCTGGCTTACCCAAACCGCCAAATTGTATTTAAGCTCATGACAACCATTGAACACCCGTTTGCACAATACGTTCGCATTCTCGGCAAAGGCAAAACCGGCTCACGGTCACTTTCGTTTGACGAAGCAAAAACCGCCTTCAATATGATTCTTCGCGGCGAAGCTGAGGATATTCAAGTCGGTGCCTTTTTAATGCTGTTGCGTGTTAAAGAAGAAAGCGCAGAGGAAATCGCCGGATTCGTCGCTGCGTGTCGCGAATTCATTGATGCGCCCAACCATATCCATGTTGATATTGATTGGTCGAGCTACGCCGGAAAACGCCGCCAACTACCTTGGTTTATCGCTTCACTAACGCTACTCGCCGACCAGGGAACACGGATTTTCATTCATGGTGCCAAAGGCCACACTGCAGGCAGGCTTTACACAGAAGACGCCTTCAACAAACTTGAGCTGCCGGTATCACAGAGCTGGCAAGACGTGAGCACGGCACTCGACAACCAAAACATAACGCTGATGCCCGTAGAGGCCATGTGCGCCCCACTCGCCCGCTTATTGAGCTTGCGCAATACTTTAGGTTTACGATCGCCAGTACATACGCTGTGCCGGCTAATCAACCCGCTCAATGCAGAGCAATCATTCCAGAGTATTTTCCATCCCGCTTATGCAGCAACACACCAACAAGCTGCGGCGATTCTCAAACAACCCAACATGGCCGTTTTTAAGGGTGAAGGCGGTGAAATCGAGCGAAAGGCGAACGCAGCAAGTTTGGTTAAAACAATCTCATCGCACCTGATCGCCGAGGAAAAGTGGCCAAAACTTCAGGAAGAAAAAGAACCGGCGCTGGATTCACTCGATATGCAGCATTTTATTGATGTGTGGCGCGGGAACACCCAAGACGCATATGCCAACAATGCCATCATTGGCACCCTAGCCATTATATTAAAACAACACTTTACTCAATATTCACAGGAAGATGCACTGGCAAAAGCCCGCGACATGTGGAACGAACGCAATCTACAGCGGTTCAACTAATACAACCCACGCCATCCCGTCATGAGTTCGAACTTCAGACAGATATAAAAAAAGCGACAGAAGCGCTTTTTTTATATCTGTCGTCCAAAGCCTGCTCAGATAAATTAACAAGCCAATAACTATGCTTGTTTATAGCCGTTAGGATTCGCACTTTGCCAGCGCCAAGTATCCTGCGTCATATCATCCAACGTCAATTCAGCTTTCCATCCTAGTGTTTGCTCCGCAAAAGCCGGATCTGCATAACACATGGCAATATCACCAGGTCTGCGGGCAACAATCTGATAACCAACCTGCTGGCCTGAGCCTCGCTCAAACGCGCTGATCATTTCCAAAACGGAATACCCTTGCCCGGTACCCAGGTTATACGGGTGCACACCCTCAGTATTGGTTACTTTCTCAACCGCTCGAATGTGGCCCTTCGCCAAATCGACAACATGAATATAATCACGTACGCCAGTGCCGTCAGATGTCGGGTAATCATCACCAAACACCGATAACACCTCCAATTTACCGCAAGCAACCTGACTGATATACGGCATCAAATTATTGGGAATCCCGCTAGGATCTTCTCCAATTAAGCCCGAACGATGCGCTCCCACAGGGTTAAAGTAACGCAGCAAAGCGACAGACCAACGCGCATCTGCACGCCCCAAATCTTGTAGAATATGCTCAACCATGAGTTTGCTCTGACCATACGGATTCGTTGCAGAACGTGGGAAATCCTCTCGAATAGGAACAGACGCAGGGTCACCATATACCGTTGCAGACGAACTGAATACCAGCTGAAATACCGCATGCTTTTGCATAACGTCTACCAAGCAAAGCGTACCTTCAACATTGTTTTGGTAGTAGCGAACCGGTTGGGCGACGGATTCTCCCACAGCCTTCAAGCCAGCAAAGTGAATGACGGCAGAAATATCCTCAGATTCGAATAACGCATCGAGAGCGGGTTTGTCTCTAACATCCATTTTCACATAGCGAAGGGATTTACCGGCAATTTTCTCAACACGGCGAATGGATTCCGGGTCGCTATTACATTCATTGTCGATAACAATGACGTCGTATCCTGCGTCAAGCAGCTCAACACAAGTGTGGCTGCCAATATAGCCCGCACCGCCGGTAACAAGTATAGACATTCCATTGATCCTTTCGATTGACAAAAATAAGTGCAAAGAAGCAGTTTAGAAGGCTTCGAATTATCGCATAAGCCTTTGAGATTGAATATAATTGTGGTTTGTTAAAGACGAGAAAAACATGCCCCTCTCCAGTTTTAAGCCTGCCGACTATGACCTGTTGCTGGAGGCTAAAGCCAAACGGCTGACACAACTGCTTGCTGACTTTGACAGCCCTCCACTCGCCGTATTTCGCTCACCAACGGAAGGTTTCCGTATGCGTGCCGAATTTCGTTTGTGGCATGAAGGCCACGACGCATGGTACGCCATGTTTGACCCTCAAAACCCAAAAACACCCGTGCGAATTGATCACTTTCCGATTGGCTCCAATGCAGTAAACCAACTCATGAAAGCCGTACGCGAGGCAGTTTTGGCTTCCGACACGCTGAAAGAAAGGCTGTTTCAAGTCGAGTTTTTAACCACACTCGCCGGCGATCACTTGGTTACGCTGATCTATCACCGCAAACTTGATGATGCATGGATGGGTGCAGCAAAACAGCTGGAAGAAAGACTAAACATCAGCATCATTGGCAGAAGTAAGAAGCAAAAATGCGTACTCTCCAAGGATTTCGTCGATGAAACGCTCCACGTCGATAGCAAGCCTCTACACTACCGGCAAATCGAGGGTGGCTTCACACAACCCAATGCAGTTATTAGTCAGAAAATGCTGTCTTGGGCAATTGAGTGTTGTGATGAAGACCAAAAGCAGCATGACCTGCTAGAGCTTTACTGCGGCAATGGCAACTTCACCGTTGCTCTAGCACCATCGTTTCGCCAAGTACTGGCGACAGAGGTTTCGAAGACATCGGTCAACGCTGCCCACCACAACTTCCGCATTAACGGGATAGACAACGCTGAAGTGCTCAGGATGTCCAGCGAGGAGTTCACCCAAGCACTCAACGGTGAAAGGGAATTTCGACGCATCAAGGAAAAAGAACTGAACCTGAATGACTATGAATTTTCAACCGTGCTGGTAGACCCTCCCAGAGCCGGCCTAGATGACGACACCATTGCGTTGATACAACGGTTCGATCACATCATTTATATTTCGTGCAATCCCGAAACACTGACGCAAAACCTGCAATCACTCGGCCAAACACATATCATCGAACGAAGTGCGATGTTTGATCAATTTCCGTACACCAGTCATATAGAAACCGGCGTATTCTTGCAAAGAAAATAACACTGTCTAACTGTTAGTGGTACCTTACATCCAACATAAACAACATAGTTGTTATCCACAGAAAAAGTTGTCCACATATTCTGGGGATATGTTTTTGGATAAAGGTTAGAAAAATACTTCTAAACCCCAAGATATGCGGACCCTATACAAATTGATCATTTTTTGATCAATTTGTATTTTCCTTTTATTTTCAATACGTTAGGAGTTTTCAGCCATATGGTAGCGTTTTTTTTACGCTTTTATGTTTGACAAAACATAGGGGATACAAAACTCACCATATTTGTGCATAAAAATCGTTCAATTGCTCTGTAATGCCCAAATACCCGCATTGGTCAATATTCAATTTAAACTATTTATCATGTCGAAATATTAATCAACATCAGCTTACACCCCAAAGCATTCTGCATTAATAAACACGGTCATACATAAAGCGGTTATGCAGCAGCGAGAGCCTACGTTAGAATAAACGACTTAACTGTCGACCGATCCCGAACCATGGCAATTTCGTTTCAAATCCCAGAGATCCCAACCAGCGCTTCAGATAAGCGTTACTGGTGCCACCTTCATCATGCCGCACGCGCATATGCAATCAGCGAAGCCGTAAAAAGCAGTGAGAAATTCTGCTTAGTTATCTGCGATACAACTGCGGCAGCGAACGAATTAGAAGCACAAGTACGCTTTTTCACTCAGGATACCCAGGTACTTCATTTCCCTGATTGGGAAACACTACCATACGACAGTTTTTCACCTCATCAAGACATCGTGTCAGATCGGCTGCGCTGCCTGCATACATTGTCAAAAACACAGTCTGGCGTTCTGTTTGTACCAATAAACACATTGATGCAAAAAGTCGCTCCAAGACCTTATATTGCCAGTAACAACCTGCATATCAGCATCGGCGACGAGGTTGATCCGGAGTTATTGCGATTAGAGCTCCAAGCCTCCAACTACCAATGTGTCGAAACCGTATATGAGCATGGCGAGTTTGCGATTCGCGGCGGCATCGTCGATCTATTCCCTATGGGTAATGACTACCCATTTCGAATTGAGCTATTCGATATCGAAGTGGAAGGCATCAAACGCTTCAACCCTGACACCCAGCTAACTGTCGATAAAGTCAAAAGTATCGATGTATTACCAGCCCGGGAATTCCCAATCGATAAAACGGCCATCGAACGCTTTAAAGATCAGTGGTATCACTACTTTGAAGATACCAGCATAAAAGAAGCGCAGTTTTACGAAGATCTCAATCAGGGGTTGATGTTCTCGGGCATTGAATACTATCTGCCACTCTTTCACGAAGAGCTCGATAGCTTATTAGACCACATCCCAAGTGACAGCCTGATCATCACAACAGATGCCGTCGAAGCCAATTGCCGACTGTACTGGCAAGAGATTCAAAATCGTTATGAGCAATACGGCATAGACCGGACTCGCCCACTGTTACCGCCAGACGCACTTTTTTCAAACGAACAAGCACTGTTCGGCCGAATCAAAGCCTATCCGCGAATTGTCGTTACAGATCAACCACACGATAACCCTGCCAAGGGCTTCTTTAACCTAGCCTCCGGTGTGCCTCTTGACCTGAGCATCGATGCACACGCGACCAGCCCATATAGTAAGCTCCAGGAATTTATCTCATCATCAAATTCGCCTTTGCTGTTCTGCGCGGAAACGCTGGGCCGGAAAGATGCGCTTCAGGATATTTTCCAAACCTGCAACATTCGTTATCAGGATATCGAAAATTGGCAGGCATTTGTTACCGAGCAACCCGCTATAGGCTTGACGGTATCGCCTATCAGCCAGGGCATGAGTCTTGAAGACTGTGATTTAGTCGCCGAATCCCAATTGTTCGGTAACCGTGTTCAACAACGTCGCAGACGCCGGCAAAACAAAGATAACACCGACGTTGTTATCAAAAGTCTGACTGAACTCAAACCCAACGCTGCCGTCGTTCATATTGATCATGGCATCGGCCGGTACCTTGGCCTTAAGGTGATCGAACTCGACGGTCAAAAGAATGAATTTTTGACCTTAAAATACGCCGACGAAGCCATGCTCTACGTGCCGGTCGCGTCACTGCATTTGATTAGCCGATATACCGGTGGCGATGACGAGCATGCGCCATTACATCGACTAGGCACTGACCAATGGAGCAAAGCGAAGCGTAAAGCCGCAGAGAAAGTCAATGATGTGGCCGCAGAGCTACTCGACATCTACGCGCGCCGGGCAGCCAGAAAAGGCTTCGCCCACGCAACAAACTCCGGCGAATACCTGCGCTTTGCTGCAAACTTCCCGTTCGAAGAAACCGACGATCAATCATCTGCTATCTCGGCCGTACTTAGAGACATGCATGCTTCTACACCCATGGACAGGTTGGTTTGTGGCGATGTCGGTTTTGGTAAAACAGAAGTCGCCATGCGTGCGGCATTTACAGCGGTTAACAACAATAAACAAGTCGGAGTACTTGTACCAACAACACTGCTGGCGCAGCAGCATTATGAATCCTTCGTTGACCGATTTGCCGATATGGCAATCAACGTTGAGGTACTCAGCCGATTCAAAACTGCGAAACAGCAACAACAAGTGATTGAAAAATTGGAATCCGGTCAGGTTGACATCCTCATCGGCACCCATAAACTGCTGCAAGCAGACGTCAAATTCAACAATCTGGGCCTCGTCATTATCGATGAAGAACACAGGTTTGGCGTGAAACAAAAAGACTCACTGAAAAGTCTTCGCGCGCAGGTGGATGTTTTGGCACTTACCGCCACGCCGATTCCCCGGACACTTAACATGTCGATGGCTGGAATCCGGGATTTGTCAATCATTGCAACGCCACCCGCCAAGCGCCTCTCAATCAAAACTTTTGTCAAAGCCAGTGNCGACAACCTTTTAAAAGAAGCTATCCTGCGTGAATTATTGCGTGGTGGGCAAGTTTACTATCTGCATAATGACGTAAAAACCATCGAGAAAACCGCTGCCGATTTAGCAGCATTGGTGCCAGAGGCACGAATCGGCATCGGCCACGGACAAATGCGAGAGCGTGATTTGGAAAGAGTCATGAGTGACTTTTACCACAAGCGTTTTAACCTACTCGTTTGCACCACCATCATAGAAACCGGTATTGACGTACCAACTGCCAACACCATCATTATTGATCGTGCGGACAAATTCGGCTTGGCACAACTTCACCAATTACGCGGCCGAGTGGGTCGCTCGCACCACCAAGCGTATGCCTATATGTTGATACCCGCAGAGAAAAAGCTCTCGAAAGATGCGGAAAAACGTCTGAATGCTATCGAGGAGGCAACAGATCTGGGTGCTGGTTTCACATTGGCAACACATGACCTTGAAATACGCGGCGCCGGAGAACTGTTAGGTGACGATCAATCAGGCCAGATACAGACGGTTGGCTATTCCCTCTATATGGAAATGCTCGACAAAGCGGTTAAATCCATTCAACGTGGAGAAACGCCGAATATTGATCAACCTTTACGCCAGGGAACTGAGATCAATTTGCATATTTCTGCAATAATTCCGGATGACTATTTGCCCGATGTGCATAATCGACTGATCATGTACAAATCGATCGCCAACAGCGCTAATGATGATGAACTGCGAGACATCAAAGTCCAAATGATCGACCGGTTTGGCCTATTACCGCAGCAAATTAACCATTTGTTTGACGTTACCAGTCTGAAGTTACGTGCAGAATCATTGGGCATCGTGAAAATTACGGCAAATCAAACCAACGGACGCATCGAGTTTGCCGAAGATACGCAGATTGATCCGCTAAAGCTTGTGAAAATGGTACAGTCTACCCCCAATATGTTTTCATTCGACGGGGCAACTGCCCTAAAGTACCAGCGAGAAACCGAGGATGCTGAACAGAGAACCCAATGGATTGGCGATATTCTCGAACAGCTGGAAGCATAAATTACAAAGACGTCAATATCCAAAGGCCGCGATGCAATTGAACGCAAAAAATCGGTCGCCAGGGAGTCTTGAATGACAGCACCACTAAAATTGTTAACGCTTTCGTTACTGCTATCAGTATCAGCAACAGGTAACACACAAGCACTTTTACCTGCAGAATCCGGCCAGATAACTGAGCCAGAAAAAGACCTGTATGAAGATAGATACATTGTAGAAATGACGGTCTTCACCAATGAAGAACACTACAACGCAACCGAAGAAGTTTGGCCGACAACCTTGCCGCTAAGCTATCCAAACGGTGACTATGCAGTGCTTGAAAGTGAAGATCATCCCTACTCACTGCTCAACACAGAAGTCACTCCTGCCTCATCAGACGACACCGGAGCCGGAGCCGAAAACAACAACGATGAGTCACCCGTAATTATGCCGCTCGTTCTTAAGGACGCGGCTCAAAAAGACTATCGCAATGAAGCAATATTCAAGAAGTTGTCGGCAACGCATAAACATAAGGTACTTTTTCACCGCGCCTGGGAACAAACATTAACTGACCGAAAAGATGCCCGTAACATAGCGATCACTGGCGGAGAAACCATCGACCATATCCCTGAGCTGGCAGGTACCCTGCAAATCTACAAAGCACGTTACCTCCATATCCGTGCAAACCTTTGGTTTACCAAGTTTTCACCTGAAGCAAAAGACACCAAAACACTTCACTGGAACGAGGACGCAATCGAATCGCTGCCGCAGATGCTTGAATCAGCTAACGATCATTTTCAGCCAATTAGCGAAAGCGCCACAACGCACGGCACCACAATGGTTGGCTCACTTGATGAATCCGCACTGCTTGATCCATCTACACCGCTCGAAGAGCAAATTATGATTGAAGATCAGGTTAAGGAGCACGAAAAGCAGTTAGCCAATGCAGGCCCACCACCCGAACCCAAAGGCTGGTTGCGCCCACCTTTGCCACCATTTGAGCACTCTATTAATGACGACGACGTAAAAGATGCTGAAGCAGATGTCTACGCAGACAATACCGCAACAGCGCCACAGACTACCCCCATCGAAACGGACCAACTGGAACAGCCGCCCACGCCCACTGAAACTGCCGGCCCACCGCGTACTCAAGACATTCTCCACATTGGTAAGCTAGAAGAAGCTCGACGCATGCGAAGTCGCGAAATGCACTACCTGGATCACCCCCTATTTGCCATCATCATCGAAATACGGCCAATCGAGAATCCCGACTCCACACAACCTATTCGCGAATAACCCTGCCCCATTACACCGGGCGATATCACCTTTAAACCCCAAAACCGCCGGGGCCTCAGCCCCCAGCGGTATTACCGCCTCAACGAACTAGCGCACTGAAGTTAGTAGCTGCCAGCGCTCGTGACCTGCCGGCAATCTCCACACCGTTAGCGCCTTCACTGCAATGCGTTGATCAGGCCCCAAGCTAATATCGGGGTATACGCCCGGGTTCAAGGCATCTTCTGCCTCTCGCTCAAGTACTTCCAAGAAATACTGGCGGGAAAACTCATCCAACAAATGCCTAATCGCATCATGAACCAGCCCCATCGCGTAAAACGTATTCAACTGTAGACGCTCATGCGTAACCGGGATACCGCGGCTAGAGAGCCATGCTCTACTACGAAATTTATCGGGCATATAGCGCACAGTTTGATCACCGACAGAAGCATAAGGTGAGATCATGTAGATGTCGGCCGCAAGTGTTCCCCCNCCCTCATTTTTACGAATATCCTCAATAATCCACTCGAATGGAGATGGAAGCGTTAACTCAATCGGTAAAAATAGCAGCCGCTTCAAAATCGGTCGCCACATGGCTGGCACCGTGATACCGCCCAATGACGTCGGTAAAATAGCAATTTTGAGTCGTTCGCCACGTGTTCTCTCCGCGCTTACGAACTCAATGTGATCGATATCCCCCTCTAGCTGCTCAACATGTGCAAAACGACGAACATCACTACCGATTGGAATCGGTAGTTTGTCGGGGTAATCGCTCGAAACAAACAGCAGATCCACAGCCGACGCACTCGCTATTGTCATCATGGCTTCAAGTTCGTGGTGTGCCCCGCCGGTAAAATAAACGGTGTGGGATAGCCTATTTTCAGGTATAGCGCCGGGTAACCAAGTATTAGGAAACAAACACGGCAACTCATTTTCGTTACAAAATTTACCCACCTGATCGAACGTACCTGGCACAATACCACCAATCACTGCGAATACTGGCTCTACCGCATAAAAGCCTTCCAGTTGCTGTTGCCAGCTATCGGGCTGGCCGGTTAACTCCCACACTTTCAATTTCCAGTGACGATAAGTATCCACGAAACCCGCACGATAATATGCTGAACGATTGTCAGGTTGCTGCTGCCAACGTGCAACTTCACGATTTATCTGACGGATAAACCCACGCATCACATCAAGCATTGCGCGTTTTTCTCCAGGTGAAACGCCCTCATGAACGATTGTAGAAAAATGAACTTTCCGATCACTAACACCGAGGTGTTTTGCAGAAAGCGAATCGAGACAAGTCACTAACTCCTCATACGTTGTTTGGTCCAACGTATATCTCGGCATCAGCGGGCTAAGTGTTTTACCATTCGAGGAGACACCCAAAAAGAGTGCAGCGAATAAACTTGAGGGATTATAGGCTGGACGATTTCGAGAGGTTCTCAGGCTTGACCAATCGGAGGCGCGCTGTTCGCGCTTGAAAAGATCATTAAACAACCATGTGCGATCATCAAAGCCTTGCTGAAAAAGATGAACTCCGGTAATCGGAGGGACGTAATTACCTGCCTCACTGCCACCATACCCTGATCGACGATGACATGAATGACACGAAAACCGATCACTCGTCGACAGCATACCGTTACCAAAACTCACAGGGACAGAAGTACCGTCAAATCTAAGCCCAGTCATATAGAAACGGCAATAGTCAGCTGCGTCGTTGGACGAGAATAGCGATGGAGCCTGCATACCGCAGATAACGATGAATGAGACAGCAAGATACCGCAGGAACACGCCCTTAATGACTCCCTAACAAAACGGCAACTTGCTCCTGAAAGGTTTCAACACCCGACAAAGCATCCAGCACATACCACTGCTCGCTAGCCTCAGGTTTTAGGTATATCACCGGCTTATGATGAGCCTTGTTAGCACCACTGTAGATGGCATCAAACGCATGCTTTACTTGATCAATATCTCCTAATGCTCCGGTAAGAAATATCCAGTCACTCTCAGTACCAACGTGAGCACCAAAGCGATTAGCGTATTGCTGAAGCTTCGCCGGTGTATCGAACGCCGGATCAATAGAAATAGACACTAGTTGCGCCTTATGACGCGCGAGAAATTGTTGAGATTCAGAAAACGTTGTTACCATTATCGGGCACACATTCTGACAACTCGTAAACACAAACTGCAACACAACGGAGCGGTTACCACCAATCACAGAGGGTAAATCAACAGCCTTCCCTTCAGAGCTTACCAGCATGACTGCCGGAATAACCACTTGTGCTTTGGCCAAGCCAGCAGAGTTCACCATATTCGAATTTAAAGACTGAACAGCGATACCTTCCGCCACACCTGCTTCACGCATGCGTTTATCAGCTGCCGTATCGTCGATGTTCTCCATTCGCGTCCCGGTAGTCAGCCACGGTGATTGCGTGCTGCTCTTTGGAGCGGCGATGATGGATCGCTCAACCAGGATGACCGCAACGATAAGAACACCGATCAATGCCAGTTGAATTTGTTCTGAACGGCGTTTTTTAAAACGATTTGTTGAGCGTTTGCTGTTGTTGGCATACATATTACGTCCTTGTTATTCTGGCTCAGATGTTTATTAGTTAAGTATCTAGTGCACTGAATAGACCGCTGTATCATGGTGTTTCGGATCAAACTGATAGAATCGCAATCGTCGAGAGGGCTCAAAGTTGAATTCAATATCGACCGTATGTTTTCCATAAACATCCGTGCCCTCGATCGTTTGAGCAGCGGGCACATTGATTTCACCCAAAGACGGCGTTCCCGCTATCGGCCACCAATGCACTCGCCCGAATGTAAACCATGGCCCCGCACCACCAATCTCTGTTGTGCTCTGAAAGGTATTCTCCCACCCACGGGCACCACCAAAGTCGATATTCGTGTAAGCGTGGTCGTAATAGTCTCCGTTAACAAGGCATACCGAGATATCAGCACCGCGTTTACTCCACGGGTAGTAGATACCCGTGCTGCCATCGGCGAATTCGCCATAAATCGTGTTATTTGCATACAATAGCGTTAAATCGCAGCCTTTTTCATGATAAACACCGTCTGGAAGCTTGGTTCGATCTTTCCACTGAACAAATGCGCGCCTGGCCGCAACTAGAATATTCGACGCACTGCTCTGCTGCGTTTCCGTCAAGGTACCATTGGTGCCAGCAACCATATCTTTCAAGTCATGCATTCGGTTCCACATGACTTTAGCCGGAGCAATATCGCCAAGTTTTCCAATTGCATCCAACTTGGCCTGTTCTGACTCCGTTGGATCGTTGCCAAAAACAGAAATTTCCCATTCTGGTAGGGCTTTGCCGCTGAAACGCTTCAGTGCATTCTCAATAACCTGAACCCTGGGCGGATGTTTTCGCCAGCCCCACGTATAGGTAAGATTCCAATATCGCGCCGGTGCCATGCCGATTTTAAAAACTACACGAGTACCGTCTTCCATCGGGAAAAACGTCTGATCAAGCCCGATGTGCGGCTTCCTTGGCTTTCCTTCGGCTGACAATTCAGGGCTATCGAAGTACATAACGAACGGAGAGAAGTCGTCAGTACCTCGATTCAACACATCAACTGTGTAGGTAATCGTCCAAGGCACATCCCAAACTGCACTCGGGTCAATAAAGGCTGTATCGGATTCAATATGATTGTCGGCCCATATTTGCCGAACATTTACATTACCGCCGATAACCTCACCGTTTTTATCGAATATCGGCGAAACGGTTTTCTGCTTTTTAGGGCCCTGGTAATGCAATATCGGAAATCCTGAATAAACACGATCTTGAACAGGGTTTCCTTCAAGAATATCGATCAATTGATCGATATCAGCGACCTCTAGCAAGTCACTATCAGCAAGACTGGTCTGCATCCGATCAAAGAGCATCTTGAGATCATCCCGCTGAGACGCTGCATTGATTTCACTCACTACCGGGTCTGGATGCAAGTTATAAGGATTAGTTGGCGTAGACGGCAACGTATGGGCCATTTCAACCCCCAGGCCATCTCGTGCGTTTTCATAAACAGTTTCCAGGTGATTATTTCCTGGTGGCTTGAGAAAAGGATCCTGCTCCTCAAAAAGACCTTCGGTCGTCTGTACACGAGTGCGACTACCATCGTCCGATGTAACTTGAATCGAAAGCGCTGGCCGCGGTTGCGGTGCCGGATGGCCGGGTTCAGGATCCACGTATGTATTGTCATTCGAATCATTATCTGAGCAACCCGTAATACCCACGATAACTGACAACCAAACACCCAGCGCTCCCATCCAAAAAGGCCGATCCAACTTACGCCATGCGCCCATTAGCTACCCCCAACGTACAAAATAATTTTCAAACGAATCATTACCCTATCGGGTTTACCATTGCCTTCGGACCGATCATCAAGCTATGCCAGAATCGAAGGCCCTGCTCGTGTTAGTTCGTCCTGCTTAACCAAAGCGCCTTTGAGCCAACTCACCCGACTTGCCGCGAACTCCGGCTCAGTTCCAATCCCGAATGCCCCCCAAAGGCCGTGCTTAGGCAAACCGTAATGCAACAAGTTGGTGCTAATCCGCTGTGCTTCATCAGCCGAGTTATGGTGCCAATGCCCTTTAGTGAATTTGTCTCCAACACGAAAAACATCCACCCAACTACCGGTCAATAAATACCAACCTTCGGGTAATTGATGTCGGTCAGAAAATGCAAACAATTCAGACTGCGTATCGATATCGGGCTGCGTGGTAATTGTGTACAGCCGCACGTCTCTATTAAGGTCATCTTTCAAGTGCCCAGCGATGGCTTTTAAGTTTTCAACCTTGCCGCTGCGCTCTAGGCCATCCAACGACATAAAGTGCATCAATGTAATGTGCTCATCGGGCTGGTCAGAAAACAGACGATGGATATTGCCAAACTGATCTTGCAATCGCGTAGACAGCGCCCTATTGCCACCGCGCCCTTGTGTTGGCGGCACTTCTCCAGCGCCAGGATTTATTCCCGCCAAGCTACTATCAGAATTATTATGTCCTGCTCCCGAGCCCAGTAAATGCAACCCCACTGGCGCGACAAGTGCAGCTCCTCCAACCAATCCCAAAAAAGCTCTTTTGTCCATTCGTAACCTCGCTATCTAGTGTCTCTGCGGCTCAATATCCCTGGCCCGGCTCAACTATGTCCCACCGAATCATCATGGCGTGATCTTCATGCACAACGTTATGGCAATGCATGACATATTTACCTAAGAAATCACGCTCCCTGATAAAGAGTTTGATTTCGTCATTTGGCCCCAACACCAGCATGTCTTTGCGACCACCATGCACTGAATCGAGATCAACAGGCTCGCCATTCTTTTCTATCACCATGCATTCTTCGAAATGACTATGAACCGGATGCGCCCAGCCCGCCCCCGCATTCCGGAAGGTCCATACTTCAGCGGTGCCCTGCTCAAAAGCCATGTCAATCCGATTCGGATCCATCAACCGCCCATTAATCGTCCAAAGCCCGTTATCAGAGTCAAAAACAAACAGACGTTCGCGCACAACCTCGGACATATTGATCGGGGGGAAATCTCTAAAAAACTCAGGAATCCGGCTATTGTCAGCCGATTTTAATGCTCCAATATTGAATTTGATCACCGCATTTTCAACGGCATTATCAAGCTTTCGGCCACTGGGGCCTGCTCCGTCAGGTCGCATTTCAAGTTGGTTAAAGAGAATTATTTCATCGCCTGGCTTGAAGGCGCTGAAATCTACAATCACGTCATAACGCTGGGCTACGGCAACTTCCAAGTTGCTCAGTACAATCGGATGACGCAAAAAATTTCCGTCCGTCGTGACCACAGTAAAGTTCAATTCTTCGGAATCAGCACCGGGCTGCGGCTGCATATGGAGATCATAAAATCGTGACGGCCCCCCATTCAGTATACGAAAACGATACTTACGCGGCTCAACGTCAAGATAGGGCTGAATCTTGCGATTCACGGTAATTTTGTCGCCGAGCATGCCGTTAACAGTGGTGAAAACAGGCTCTCGATTAAAAAAATCCCAAACAACCTGGCCGTTTTCGTCGAACTGCACGTCATGCAGCATCAGGGGAATGTCGTAATCACCGCTGGGTAAACGCCACGCACTAGGTCGCGTATCGTTCTCATCGCCTGTATCATTTTCATCAAATAGAAGATAGAAGCCTGCTAAACCTGCATAAACATTCGGTGCTGTAAAATCCATCCGGTGATCGTGATACCAGAGTGTCGTCAGTTTTTCACGGGGATCATGACCCGCAGGAAAGTTCCCATAGTGATGATCCCAAAACTCGCCTGGATTAAAGAAGTCAGTCGGAAACCCGTCGCTTTCTGAGGCAGTATGCGCATTGTGAAGATGAATACTTGGCGATGGCAGCGCAAATTTCACGCGAGTTTCCTGCAAACTCGGCAGCCGATTAATGCGGCGCACCAATACCGGCTCTCCATAGTGCGCAATATAGGTTGCCCCAGGGACTAACCCGTTAAAGCCCCACCCCCAGCTACCTTGGTTATATGGCGGGTCGCTATGGTATTGCCAAGTAAACTCATTAATCTCTTCGACATAGAATTTTTGTGGCTCTAGCTCGTCATATCTCTGGTGCCGGGCCGGATCAGGCGCGGGGATAAGCTCGGAAACATCCACCGGTTGCGCTATCGGCATTATGTAGAGCGAGTCCGCAAAGGGAGTTGTAGGAGGGCTTGGTTGCGCAACCACGCTAGGCACCAAACCATCTGGAGCGATAAGTTCAGCCGCTGCCTTTCCCGATATAGCTGATGAGGAACCGACTGCAAACCCCAGCTGAAGAAACCCTCGACGCGTAGGCATCTAACAAACTCCATTTTTATTATCTAATAATAGAAATAAAAATAGCAGGCAGAAGATCAACGGCAAGGCAAATGCTTGTTGATCGCCCAAATCACCATTAGTGTATAGGGCGGAGGCTTTAGAATGTTATTGGATAATTTAGTCAGTCAATTTATTGTGCTCTGGGCCGTAATTGACCCCGTGGGCACTATACCTGTGTTTTTGGCAGTTGCATCCGGAAGCAGAGAAAGCGAATTAAGAAAGCTCGCCTTCGCCGGGATACTCATTGCCGGGGGTGTACTTATGTTCTTTATTCTCGTTGGTCAGGTATTACTGGACTCGATGGGAATACCGCTCTCTGCATTTCAAATCGCGGGGGGGATCGTTCTGTTTGTGTTTGCGATGACGATGATTTTTGGTCAGAGTAAACCTGAACAGGAAATTCATATGATTACCAAAGGTATGCACAGTGCTGTATTTCCATTAGCTATTCCATCAATCGCCTCTCCGGGCGCAATGGTTACCGTTGTCCTCCTTACGGATAACAACCGATTTTCGTTTGTTGATCAGAGTGTCACTACAGTCATCATGCTGGCTGTGCTTGGCATCACCTTACTCTTGTTGCTGGCGGCATCAGTAATCTACCGATTCATCGGCGAAACTGGTGCATCTATTGTATCTCGTGTGATGGGCCTTATTCTCGCGGCGGTGGCAACCAACAGCATTCTTCTTGGCCTCGGCACCTATTTCGGCATCAAAACAATCATGAGCTGAACCTCTCTCGACAAATCAGACAAATCAATAGGCATAAAAAAACCAGCCAAAGGGCTGGTTTTAAATATTATCGTATAACGAAGATTTTATGCACCCTGAGCCAAAAGCATATTTCGGATATGACCGATTGCTTTTGTCGGGTTCAAACCTTTCGGACAAACCTGAACACAGTTCTGGATACCGTGGCAACGGAATACACTGAACGGATCATCAAGGTCAGCCAAACGCTCTTCAGTAGCCGTATCACGACTATCGATCAGGAAACGATACGCTTGTAGCAAGCCAGATGGACCGATAAAGCGATCAGGGTTCCACCAGAACGACGGACATGCAGTTGAACAACATGCACACAAAATACACTCATAAAGACCGTCAAGATGCGCACGGTCTTCAGGAGACTGCAAACGCTCAATAGCAGGCGCTGGTGTGTCGTTGATCAGGTATGGCTTAATCTTCTCATACTGCTTGTAGAACATGGTCATATCAATGATCAAGTCACGTACAACCGGTAAGCCTGGCAACGGACGCAAAACTAACTCGCCACCACCTGGGCAGGCCTCAGAAAGCGGTGTTATGCACGCCAGGCCATTCTTACCATTAATGTTCATACCATCCGAACCACAAACACCCTCACGGCAAGAGCGGCGAATAGCTAAGCTAGAATCTGTTTCTTTCAATAACTCCAGAACATCGAGAACCATTAAGTCTTTACCTTGGGTATCGACTTCATAGTCCTTCATGTACGGCTCTTTGTCCGACTCTGGGTTATAACGATAAACACTTACCTTTAACATATCGTTGCCCCTTAATATACACGTGCTTTAGGTTGGAAAGTATCTACAGTCTTCGGCTTGAAGTTCACAGCACGTTTTGCAATGCGCTTGTCAGCTGGGAAGAACATAGAGTGACACAACCAGTTTTCGTCATCACGGTCTTGGAAGTCATCACGTGCGTGTGCACCGCGACTTTCTTTGCGCTCTTCAGCAGCAATCGCAGTTGCCTCAGCAACCTCGAACAAGTTTTGAAGCTCTAACGCCTCAATACGTGCTGTGTTAAACACATCTGACTTATCGTCAAGATAGATATTTTCAATACGTGTACGAAGATCAGCAAGCTTCTTAATGCCTTCCTGCATAAAGTCACCACGGCGGAAAACACCAAAGTGATTCTGCATGATGCTCTGCAGCTCTTTACGCAATTCAGGAACAGTTTCACCGTCCTTCGAGCTATTCAAACGATTCAAACGCGCCATAGCTGCATCAATGTTTGCCTCTGAAGCAGTACGATGGTCTATACCTGCACGCAAAGACTTCTCGATAAACAGACCCGATGCACGACCAAATACAACTAAATCGAGCAATGAGTTACCGCCCAGTCGGTTTGCACCGTGAACAGATACACAAGCCACTTCACCACAAGCATACAGACCGTCAATAACAGTATCGTTACCTTCAGCATCTTGCGTTAATGCTTGGCCATCAACGTTAGTCGGAATACCACCCATCATATAGTGACATGTCGGAATAACAGGAATTGGCGCAGTAACAGGGTCAGCATGTGCGAAAGTGATCGATAATTCACAAATACCCGGCAAACGACTGTGTAGAACTTCTTCGCCCAAGTGATCCATCTTCAGGTAAACATGATCACCATCAGGCCCACAACCGCGGCCTTCGAGAATCTCAAGCGTCATTGAGCGCGCGACAACATCACGACCTGCCAAATCTTTAGCATTCGGCGCGTAACGCTCCATGAAACGTTCGCCGTCTTTATTGATCAGGTAACCACCTTCACCACGACAACCTTCAGTTACCAATACCCCTGCACCATAAATACCGGTCGGGTGGAACTGCCACATCTCAATATCTTGTACCGGGAAACCAGCACGAAGTGCCATGCCGATACCATCACCAGTATTGATGTGAGCATTCGTTGTCGAAGCATAAATACGACCTGCGCCACCGGTTGCAAAAACAGTTGCTTTTGATTCAACAAAAACGGTTTCGCCGGATTCCATGCAAATTGCAATAACACCAACAACAACATTGTCATCGTTTTTAACAATATCTACTGCAAACCATTCGTTCATGAAAACGGTATTAGCTTTGATATTGCCTTGATACAAGGTATGCAACAACGCATGGCCAGTACGGTCAGCTGCTGCACAAGTACGCGCTGCCTGTCCGCCTTCACCAAAGTTTTTAGACTGACCACCGAAAGGACGCTGATAAATACGACCCTCTTCAGTACGAGAGAACGGAAGACCCATGTGATCCAGCTCAAACACAGCCTGAGGGCCTACAGAACACATATACTCGATAGCGTCTTGGTCACCGATATAATCAGAACCTTTAACGGTATCGTACATGTGCCAACGCCAATCATCATTCGGATCATCTGATGCGATCGCACAAGTAATACCACCCTGAGCAGAAACCGTATGAGAGCGTGTTGGGAAGACTTTAGAAATTACGGCTGTCTTATAGCCTGACTGTGCAAGTTGCAGTGCAGCGCGCATACCAGCGCCGCCACCGCCAACGATCACACCGTCAAATGAAATCGTACGAATAGCCATGAATTAACCCCACAAAATCTTGATACCCCAAACGAGGTAATAAAACAGAATAATTGAATAACCAGCCTGGAATGCAAGACGAACAACAGTAGCCTTGGCTCCCATCATACGGGTTGTCATATAGTCTGTTGAAACTGCCCACAAACCGATCCACGCGTGAGCAACGATAGCTAGCAACGTCGCCGTGCTGAAAGCAGCCATCCACGTTTGATCAAACAACGCTTTCCATTGATCAAAAGTGAGGTCGGGGTTACTGACCAAATAACCTACCATAAATACAAGGTAAGCCAGCATAATAACGGCTGTCGCACGTTGAACAAGCCAATCAGCGAGACCGCTGCGGCCAAAGTTAGTTACCTGAGTTACCATATCCAAACTCCTGCTAATACAATCAAGATTGCCGCACTAGCTAAAGTGATAGTGGCGCCTTTCTTACCACCTTCCAATGTCTCACCAATACCAAGATCCATTATTAGGTGTTTTACGCCTGCTGTGGTGTGGTAGATCAAACCACTGACAACAAGCCAAACAACGGCTTTCAAAAGAAAGCTGTCAGTCAATGACGACTTCACGCTATCAAAGCTTTCTGCTGATTGCAGGCTGCTGTCTAGCAGGCATAACAAAACAGCTATGCCAACAAATACAGCTACACCTGAAATACGATGCAGGATCGATGCATACGCAGTAATCGGCAGTTTGATAGTCGAGATATCGAGGTTTACAGGTCTATTATCTTTCACGGCCTTGCTCTTCTCGTTATGCCCTTAAATAAAGCGGCGTTATGTTTATGAACATATAACTGTTCATACTATACAGAATTAAGCCGGCTCAATTCCGCGCTGCATTATAGGGTCTAGGGATGACAAATTCAAACAAACGGGTGACCATAAGCAGTATTGATCAGTTCCTGACCAAATGACAGAAATGCACCAAAACAGCATCTTATGGTCAATTTTAGTGCCCTCAAACGGAATCATTGATCTAACACAATATTTAATGAAAAGCTCCGCCTGATGGCTCTTTCCCGCGATTGACAATTAATGATTTCGCTCTATAGTATGG
The DNA here is from genome assembly GCA_902705835.1 of BD1-7 clade bacterium. Lineage (NCBI taxonomy): Bacteria > Pseudomonadati > Pseudomonadota > Gammaproteobacteria > Cellvibrionales > Spongiibacteraceae > BD1-7 clade bacterium. Next base: position 130,955 of record CACSIN010000027.1, on the reverse strand, counting down.
ACACCCCAAAAGGTCGGCTTTAGCGACCAATTTTCCGCAGTTTTAAAGGCGTTTGAGCAATTTACGAACAATTAAATTGCTTATCCAACATCAAAGCGAAAAACGGGGTCGGTATTTCGTTGCAAGGGTCGAAAATTATTCCTTGGCGAAACCAATGAAACCCGAGCGATCCGCAAGACATACGAGAGAGATCACCGGGCATCTTGATTGGCTGTAATATTTAATAAATACAGTCAGTACAGCATTTATACACCGAGAAGTTATCTATCTAGGAGTTTGTAATGACAGACAAAAAAGCCTCACTTCAGATTCCGGGGCAAGAAAGTGTCGAATTCCCTATTTATTCTGGCACCATCGGCCCCGACGTCATCGACGTAAGGAGCCTGACGAGCAAAGGTGTATTTACATTTGATCCTGGTTTTGTTTCTACAGCGGCATGTGAATCTAAAATCACATACATTGACGGAAACAACGGCATCCTTCTTCACCGCGGCTACCCAATTGATCAGCTTGCTGAGCAGTCTGACTATCTTGAAACCTGCTACCTGCTACTTTACGGAGAGTTGCCAAGCAAAGAAGAGAAAGAAGACTTCGTTGAAACCATTCGTTACCACACTATGGTTCATGACCAGATAAGCAATCTATTCAAAGGCTTCCGTCGTGATGCACATCCAATGGCAATCATGTGTGGCGTTGTTGGCGCATTATCTGCGTTCTACCACGACTCACTTGATATCAATGACGAGAAGCACCGTGAAATCGCCGCGTTCCGTCTGATCGCTAAGATCCCAACTTTGGCAGCGATGAGCTACAAGTATTCTGTTGGCCAACCTTTCATGTATCCGGACAACAATCTGGATTACGCAGCTAACTTCCTGCACATGATGTTCGGCACACCTTGCGAAGATAGCAACGTTAACCCAATCCTAGCTAAAGCTATGGATCGTATCTTCCTGCTTCACGCCGATCACGAGCAAAATGCTTCTACCTCAACCGTTCGCTTAACTGGCTCAACAGGCGCAAACCCATTTGCATGTATCGCTGCTGGTATTGCTGCACTGTGGGGCCCATCTCACGGTGGCGCAAACGAAGCCGTTTTGGATATGCTTGAAGAAATCGGAGACGAGTCTCGTATCGATNAATTTGTTGCACGCGCAAAAGACAAAAACGACCCATTCCGTTTAATGGGCTTTGGACATCGCGTTTACAAAAACTTCGACCCTCGCGCGAAAGTTATGAAACAAACTGCCGATGAAGTATTGGCAGAACTCGGCCTTGAAGATGATCCATTACTGAAAATCGCCAAGCGCCTAGAGCAGATCGCACTGGAAGATGAGTACTTCGTTGAGAAGAAGCTATACCCGAACGTAGATTTCTATTCAGGTATTATCTTGAAGGCTATCGGCATCCCAACATCCATGTTCACGGTTATCTTCGCTGTCGGCCGCACCGTCGGCTGGATTGCTCACTGGCATGAGATGATCAGTGGTGACTTCCGCATTGGTCGTCCTCGTCAGCTTTACACTGGCTCTCCACAGCGTGACTTTACTGATATCAGCGATCGTTAATCGATCTCTGTACCTGTAAAATGTAAAAAGGCGGCTAATAGCCGCCTTTTTTATGCGCGTGATCTGCACTAAGCCACCACCGAACAACACACCTCAACTCTAAGACCAATCAAACAACGCACCCACTATATGTCAGGCACAAAAAACCCGACCATTATTGCCGGGTTTTATCGATGATCAGTATCCAAAGTTTGGAAACTAGGCTTCTACCATCTCAAAATCATACTTGCTGATACTGCAGTCTGGGCATTCCCAATCTTCTGGAACATCGTCCCATTTTGTGCCTGGAGCAATACCATCATCAGGCCAGCCCAACTCTTCATCATAAATGAAACCACAAATTACACATTCGTACTTTTTGAAATCGCTCATTAAATTCTCTCTCCTAAAACTAAAAGCGGCTTATGCTTTTTCGCAGCATTATACAGGGGAAGAGACCATTTTTTAATGACTGAAATCAAAATTGCATCAATGTCATCATTACCCGATCCATATGCTGATCAACCTGACGGCAATAACTCGAAGCAGCCGCCCGACATTGGGCGCAATCTTCCAATGCGGCATACCCATTTTTAAACTCCCGACTCTCGGCAGCCAACGTCATTACTTGAGTTTTTATGGTGGACACCTCGCGAACGAAGGGCACCATTGACTTTCGACAGCGCTTAATAGAATTCACGTCAGCACCGAGATCCGCAATAATAGCCCGCCCCTTGTTTGCCAAACGACGCATCTGCAAGACCATGTCTCGAGAAGGACCACGAACCGCAGCCTCATCAAGATCCTTACAGGGAGTTGCCTGAAAAACTGCAACACCACCCGGACCCCGACAACGAAAAACGTCTTGCGCGTGCGCCGACAACGGCAATTGGCTGCACGAAATGACTAAAATAAGCAAAAAAGAGCGAATCATGCATTCTACCCATCGGCGCTCCCTGCCGATTTTCGATATTTTTATTATTGTAAGAACTACGATAAATTTATATTGCCCCCAAACCTCACGCTAACACGAGCGATTTAGCAACAATTTCGTAGACATCCGAAGACAAATCTTCCGCCTTGATACGCTCAAGCTCCGCCTTCATTAGCTCCTGCCGCGGTTGATCGCGCTTTTGCCATCGCGTCAACGGCGTTAACAAGCGAGACGCAATTTGCGGGTTCAACTTATCGAGTTCAATAACCCGGTCAGCCAAAAACGCATACCCTGATCCACCACTGGCGTGAAACTGCGATGGATTTTGATTACAAAAAGCACCGATCAAAGAACGCACCTTATTCGGATTCGTTATATCGAACGCTTCATGATCCATCAGGCCTTTAACCCTATCTAACACACCATCGCGCGCACTCGCCGCCTGAGCTGCTAGCCAAGCATTAACAACCAGTGACTCTCCTTTCCATTGCTGATAGAAATCAGCCAGAACACGCTCTGCTAAATCACGATCATCCGCGAGGTTTTCGAGCACACGAAGCGCAGCTGACACATCAGTCATGGTTAATGATTTTTCAAACTGCTCGTGGGCCAACACCTGCGCTGATGATGAATCAGCAGACATTAAATATTCAAGCGCGATATTCTTTAAACTACGCGCCGCCATTGCAGAACCATCGATGTCATCACTAGTAGAATGAAACTTACGATAACACGCAAGCCACTGCTCACGAAGCTTGCCTCCTAGCAACGCCTTGAGNCCCTTTCGACGCTTATGTATTTCAACAGGATCAAGATCTAGCAACACATCCGAAATATACATCTCATTTGGCAACGTAAGTAACATCGCCAGCATTGCCATATCCGCCCCGCCATTTTCGGCAGATTTCAACAGCGATCGGAACGCATCTTCCAATAAACCACTTTGATCACCATTCTCATTGGCCAAAGCGCGCATGGCAAGTGTTTGCACCGCATCCCAACGAGCAAACCCATCATCATCCGCTCGAATAAGCTGAGCAAGTTCAGCATCTGAATAGTCAAATGACATATTGACGGGTGCAGAAAAGCCGCGCAATAGCGAAGGGATCGGCGCCTCAGACACACCTTCAAATTCAAACGATTGCCTCGATTCAGTAATATCCAAAACAAATTCCAATGCCTCCTGACCAGACTGCTGTAAAACACAACTCAACGGCCCCTCTTGACCAATTAAAGCAACAGAAAACGGAATATGGAAAGCGGGCTTTTCACCCTGACCAGGCGTGGGAGGTGTTGTTTGCTCAAGTGACAACGTATAGCGCGCCGACTCCGCATCATATTGGCCTGCAACACGCAAAGCTGGAGTACCGGCCTGGCTATACCAATGACGGAATTGTGTAAGATCACGCCCGGATACTTCCTCCATGCACTGAACAAAATCCTCACAAGTTACAGCTTGACCGTCGAATCGATCAAAATACAAATCGGTTGCTTTACGAAACAGCGATTTACCCAACAGGTTAGCCATCATCCTTACAACTTCAGCACCCTTTTCATAGATAGTGACGGTATAGAAGTTTGAGATTTCAATAAATGAGTCGGGCCGCACCGGATGCGCCATAGGCCCGGCATCTTCAGCGAACTGCACCGTGCGCAGCAAGCTAGCGTCTTCCACACGCTTTACCATACGACTGTTCATATCCGCCGAGAATTCCGCATCGCGATAGACGGTAAAGCCTTCCTTCAGGCTCAGCTGAAACCAATCTCTACAGGTAACACGATTGCCCGACCAGTTATGAAAGTACTCATGAGCGACGACCGCCTCAACACGCTGAAAGCCAAGATCAGTTGTGGTTTTAGGGTGGGCCAACACACAAGATGTATTAAAAATGTTAAGGCCTTTATTCTCCATGGCTCCCATATTGAAATCATCGACAGCCACAACCATGTAAATATCTAGGTCATACTCCCTACCGTAGACTTGCTCATCCCAACGCATGGCATTTTTCAGCGACTGCATGGCATGATCACACTTATCAAGATCTTTGGATTCAACAAAAATTTGCAGCGCAACTTCACGACCAGATTCAGTAATAAACGAGTCATCAACACTTTCAAGATCACCGGCGACCAGTGCAAACAGATAACAAGGCTTTTTAAACGGATCGTGCCAAGTGACTTTTCGCACCCCATCCACGACCACATCGCGAGTACAGTTGCCATTAGACAACATCACCGGGAACTGCCCTTCAGGCGCCCAAATATGCGTAACGAACTCACTAAGCACGTCCGGTCGGTCGAGGTAGTAGGTAATTTTACGAAAACCTTCAGCCTCACACTGCGTGCAATACATACCGTTTGAACGATAAAGCCCTTCCAGCGATGTATTTTTTTCCGGCTCAATATCAGTGACGCACTCCAGAACAAAAGTGTCAGGAACTTGATGAATCGTCAGAAAATCATCATCAACCGAGTATGCGTCACTGCCTAGAGTCACTTCATCCACAGAAACCTGAACTAAGGATTGATCCTGTCCATTCAACACCAAAGGACGATTCTCACCAGTGGCAGAGCGAGCAATAGTGAGCCGCGAGGTAACCCGAGTCGCATCATCTGCCAACTCAAAACGAAGCTCCGTTTTCTCAATATGAAAATCAGGTGCTTGATAGTCTTTTGCAAAAATTTCTTTAGCTGGGGAATCAATCATAATGTTCTTTCCATTATCTGGTAACGGTCGCTTAAAAGAGCCGGATAAAATTACTCAGCCTGCAAATCGAGGTGGTAAGCCGTGTATTTACGCAAGTTAATAACACCGCCATCGAGAATCAGGTATTGCCCTTTAATCCCCATCAGCTTACCCGTAACCTCTGGATTCTTATCCAGATTAAAGGAGGCTACCTTGATCGGGTATTCGATAACCGGGAAATTGATTCTAGTTTCCGATTCATCAAGTGCTTGCAAGGCTTGAATACCATGTTGCTCCTGCAGCTCGTTAATCTGGGGCTCAACCAACGCCATCAAACGATCACGTTCGGCCGCAAGATCCATGATCTCAACTTCGTTTTTTAGCATCTTACGCCAGTTGGTTTTATCTGCCGCATGTTCCTTAAACGCCATTTCTACAAAACCGGATAACTGACGCGTCGCAACACGCATGATTGGCATTGCCTGAACCGCCCCTTGATCTATCCAACGCGTTGGAACCTGGGAAGCACGTGTAATACCCACCTTCAGCCCCGAGGAATTCGCCAAGTAGACAATATGATCTGTCATACAATTAGTCTCTCCCCATTCCGGCTCTCGGCAGGTACCAGCATGATAGTGACACTTTTCTGGGCTCATAATGCAGGTGTCACATTGGGCCAGTTTTTTCATACATGGAAAACAATAACCCTGACTAAAACTCTTCTTAGTCTTTCGACCACAGTGGTTACAAAATATTTCGCCCGCATAGGTGAGTGAAATTTGACGACCAATCAACGCATTCATATCGATCAACTGATCACCGATAGGCAACCGATAGGAGACTGGTGTAGTCGCGTCCGCAAGTGTCGAACGCATTTTAACGATGGTGCCAGAAGCGAGGGGGGGCAAGGTAACGTCCTGATTAATTAGAATGAATAACTAGATAAGCGGCTAATATTACGCGGATAATCTAGCCGTTTTTCCATTTGAGAATGGTCGGTTCTTCGCCATGCTCGGCGTCAGAGTGGCAGGATGAGCCTACCATATCAACAAACCCGGTACGCTCGTTGGTAGCGACTTCTGTTTTCATTTCATAAGCAATGACCGCCTGCAATGACGCCTCTCGCTGAACATTCGACAAAACACGCCCATCGGGCCATTTTCCGATTTCTACAGCTCGCTTGAGACGCTGGTACGCAGCATTATCAAGCTGCGCAATCATCTGTTCAAAGTCCATAACGACTCCTCATTTAATCAATGCTGGTCATGCCAGCACGTACATTAATATGCAAAATTATTCATACACCCTTGTGATACAACGCCCAACGGGTATCCGATCACTGAGAAACTTGACGAAGCCTGCCATAACGTACAAAAGCCAACAAGAGCCCAGCCAAAAAACCACCCAAATGCGCCCAGTTCGCAATACCGAAACCAAATACACTGGAAACCCCAGTAAAACCGATAATCATCATAACAACGCTGACCATCAGCAAACCCGCAGGCATAAAAACCTTGAATTCACTATTAAGCTTCCCAGCAAGCCAACAATACGCCATCAGGCCATATACTACGCCAGATAAACCGCCAAATAGGCCATCAGGCTTCAAATAAAACTGCAGCACATTCGACAAAACAGCCAGCAAGGCAACTTCACTCAATAAAGACAAACTGCCTTCAAATCTCTCCAACTGCTGAGCCAAAAACCAAAATATCGCCAAGTTAAAACCAATATGCGCCCAAGAGAAGTGCAAAAAAGCCGGCGTTATTAATCGCCATACCTGCCCGTGTAGAATGTTAGCGAGCGACTCAGACGCGGGTGCCAACGTTACACCGGCAGGCGTGACTTGCATTACTTGAAAACTAAATAACTGAAGCAGTGGCCAAAAACTCCACAGATAAGCAGCAAAGCCTGCAACACAAAATAAAACAACAGCAAGACAAACGGGTGTTTTAAGAATATTGACCGGATTAAAACTCGCCGAGGCAGGAGGCACCTCGATGATTGGCAGGTCGTCATCGGCGAAGCGCTGGAAAAGTGATCTGACTACTTCAATGTGATCAGGGTGATAGACATAGAGAACAAGCTTATCGCCCTGCTCTGCCAATCGATGAGGGAATCCAGCGCGTTGCAGATACTGCACAAAATGCTGAATAGCCTGCCCGTCGAGTGATTTTTCAAAAATCAGCGCTTCGTGCAAATCACTCATCAGCGAACTCCGGATGGCGGCCAAGCATCGACCGAGACAAACCCATCCTGACTCAACCTATGATCACCTACATCCATACGATACGCGACCAAACGTCCGCCACTCACTGCCGAGTAGTCTAAGCAAGCAATGTTATCCGTAACAATTGAAGGCGCACCACTCAGCCAGTAATGACCAATAAATAGCGGTTTTTCTTTCGATGAGTAGTAAAAGAGCTTATCTCTGTCGTGGGTCGACAGGCGATTATCCGCCAACTGCTCCGGCAACGGATCTGGTTGAAAGATAACATCATTATAAGTTTCGGCGTTTTTGGCCCAGAAATGCGCCCGAAAGCTATGACGCACAAATCCATCACGCCCTTCCCAGCTAACACCCTCGGGTAACTGAAGGTTCACGCCACAGGTTAAACGCCTGATAACACGTAACGCCAACGGGTCACCATCGAGATAGGCTTCCAACACATCACGATTAAGGCAATGCGTCTTAAAATGATCAAGGTAGCGATCAATGAACATCTGATCCCAGCAGGCATGCACAACTCGAAAGTTATCGAATTCGAGAAACAACGGCAAATTCGAAAACCATTGCAGGTGATCTTCAAACAGCGTGGGCTCATCTTCGAATTGCTCTAGTGTTTCTCGAATTTGTCGATCAGAGCGTTCGTTATGCGGGCGCAAAAATCCGCCCTCAACCGGTGTATGATATGCAATGGCGTTAAATTCATGGTTACCCAACACCATCTGAGCGTCACCAGAGAGACAACTCGCACGCACCATACTAACGACTTCTGCGATTTGCGGGCCACGATCGATTAAATCGCCAACAAAAACCAGCTGCCGTGGATTATCAGCATCCGCATAACGAAACCCCAATCCACTACGCTCATAACCTAACTTGACCAATAAACGGATCAGCGCATCGGCACACCCATGAACATCGCCGACAATATCGTAGCCAGCAAAGTCTCGAGATTCATTCTGTTCGTTTAATGTCGTCGATTCAAACATGTCAGTTAACGAGTTTGTTGCCCCACCCCAATTTATCACGACAGACACCATAAAAATTGTGATCAGTCGGATGAATCATCTTCAGCTTATGCGGCTTCTTATAGATGTATACGACATCACCAGGCTGCGCCTTGATACTTAAATGTCCATCACAAGAAATAATAGGGTTTATCTGGTTATCAGACCCAATAACAATCTTAATCTCGGAATTCCCATCGACGACAATCGGCCGCGAAGACAATGTATGAGGAAACATAGGCACAAGCGCCAACGCATCTAGCTTCGGATGCATAATCGGGCCACCACCGGAAAGCGAATATGCGGTAGATCCTGTCGGCGTTGACACAATCAAACCATCCGAACGTTGCGAATAGACAAACTGACCTTCGATATAGGTTTCAAACTCGATCATTCGTGCGATTTCGCCGGAACTCACCACCACATCGTTAAACGCACTGCCCTGCCCGATAGGTTCACCGTCGCGTTTTACAACCGTATCAAGTAAGAAACGACGCTCAACTATGTAATCGCCCGATAACACCTCATCGATCTTTTCTTCGATCTCGGCCGGTGAAATATCCGTTAAAAAACCAAGTCCACCGCGGTTCACGCCCAAGACGGGAACACCATGCCGAGCTAATTCACGCGCAGCACCAAGCATTGAGCCATCGCCGCCGACAACAATCACCAAGTCACAAATTTCACCGATCAGTTTACGGCTAGAAACCTGTAAGTTGTGATTGGGCAATACACGCGCAACTTCCTCCTCAAGCACAACTGTCAAATTACGGGCTAAAAGGAAGGATTTAAGCGCCTTGACGGACTCAATCACCAGATCGTTACCAACGCGACCGATAATGCCAATATTCCGAAACTGTGGTTCCATTCATCACCAAATCAGGCAAGGGTTCACGAAGCCGTAGTCAGCACCAATTGAATCCGATACAAAAGGATGGATTCTCAGTGCCAATCGACAGGGTTGGCTGCACATTGTAGCGCAAATGGTAGGCAAAAGTGACTGATTAGAAACGGTTTATTAAGCAGACAAGGGATGGATGTTTGCTGAACTTAGATCGCTATCAGGTAGCTGCACAATCAAGGCACGTCGCCAACCACCCCTACCGACCAAATCTAGCCTCCAACGATTCTTACAGCGCGTACAATCCGGCTTGAAGTGCATAGGCTTTAATACCCTGCTCAGACAATAACAAAGCAGCAGCTTTCGCACGCTCTTCAGACCCGCTAACAGCAATGTATTGTGTTTCACGATCCAGCAACACTGACTTAATTGCCGCCAGATGTAGTGGTAAATTGATAGCGCCGACGGGATGATTCGCGTCAAATTCTTCCTCAGTGCGAACATCTAGAATCTTTGCACCGTCAGCAACAAAACGCCGCAAATTACCGGGCGTTACCATATTCACTCGAGGTTGCTTGAGCAATTCGTAGAAGTGCTTTTTATCCAACTTCAGCAATCTACCTTCCTGACACATAGTTACCGTCGCGTTGCGTGGTTTACGGGTAACCAATGCATCCTCACCAAAAATATCGCCGGGCTTTAATGTCGCAACGACCGTATCCGGTAAGCTCTCAACTGTCACTTCTGCCTGACCAGACTTTAAAAAGTAGCAGCAAGTCCCGTCAGCACCCTCAGTAATAATTTCATAACCTTCCGGCACATCAATTTCTTGGAAGCGCTGTAAAATACTGCGAATATTCGTGGGGGGGACTTTGTAAAACAATTTGGATTCAAGCAGTCGTTTAATCCAGAAATAGTCATCCTGGTATCTCGGATCACACGCAATTTCTGCCAGCAGGCAACGACTCACCTCCCCCCAACAGATTATTTTTTCTAGATAAGACGAGTTGACTTTTAATACACTGCAATCAGTGAGTGCGGTAACTGCTTCTTCACGCGGAAACTCATGCGCAAAAGGAAGATGCGATCGCTCGCCACCGACATGCAACTCACGCTCAACATCACCAAACTCTCGACTCCGCATCCCCACAGCACCATGTACCAGAAACAAATGCTGAAGCTTCATTTCGCCGATCTTTACTAGTTCCTGGCCTTTAAATGCCTGAATCAAATCACAATAATCCAATAGAATATTCAGCTGTTCATCACTCAATCCAGACAAAGGGACAAAAGAGCGTAGTATGTTGTAACTGATAAACGGTTCAGACATAAATTCGACCTACGGAGTAATTAACGGTCTTCCAATCGCATTCCCAACCCAAATGAAATCGGGGAATATTTCATAAAACAAGCGCCTGCAATCACTAAGAAGGATGCCCCCTCATGCCGAGGCGCTCGTTAACTTTTCAATTCTTTCCTGCATTCCACGACGCCCTTGCAAACCACCGGTGTGAACCATCAACACATGAGTACCAGCAGGAATTGTTCCACCACTAATTTTCTGCTCAAGGCCGTAAAAGGCCTTAGCGTTATACACAGGATCTAACGGAACACCATATACCGACTCAAAACGGGTAATAAAGGCTGCCAAGCTAGGGGACATTTTGCCAAACCCACCACAGGTATAATCACGATTGATATGCCATTGCCTTGCATAACGTTGATCAGCAGCGGAATCACCCTTCAATGAAGCCGCATTCAACACCACCTGAACGCGTGACATCATAGTCTCAACATCATCAACTGCCGCGACACCGACATAGCTGCCTCCGCGCGCCGGATCACGATCCACAAAACCCGCAAACGTGGTCGCCGTGCCCACAGGCATCATGACAATATCAGGTGCTTGAATAACGTCAGATTGAATCAAACGAGAAACATGGCCCGCCATAAGCCGCCCCCCTTCGACACCCTCAGGCCCCGCGCCGCCTTCAGGAATGATAAGCGCATTTGGCCATGATCGACTGACCTCTGACAAATACTCCGGCGAATGGCGAAGACGATAATCACCACGGGATACAAATACCAGTTCCATTCCCAGTGTCTTCAAATCACGAATCGTCGGGCTCTCAGGCTGATGCGAATATCCGCGAACATACCCTACCGTCTTCAACCCTAAGCGATGTCCAGCGGCAGCCAGCGCGTGCAGGTGATTTGAGTGCCAACCGCCAAAACTAACAAGCGTGTCATAACCCTCTGAAACAGAACGCTGACACCAAGGAATCAATTTATAAAGTTTGTTCCCTGAAAGTGCCGAATCCACCTGATCAAAACGCACGACAGACACTTGAACAGCCGCATCTTTCAGGAATTTTGACTGTAGCTTAGAAACCGGCGGAGAAGCCTCTGCCGTATCAAGTAAGGCCTGAATGCCATCTACCTGCATTGTTAATGTGAATCCTCAGCGCTATTGCGAGCCGGCATCAAACGATGTTTTTCACACTGGTTAGAAATTTCTTGAGTAAAATCTACAACTTGATCGACGCGAGCCAGTGGAACGCCACAAAGCTGCCCATCACCGTCGGCAAACTGACAAACCGGATTATTGTAGTGCGCCTGCCAGGCATGAAAATCTGCTGTCGAAATGTTACTTCTTCTGGCCAAATAGCTGGTTTTGTTATCAAGAAACTCAGAAACATCCGCAACGGGTATATTGATATGACCAAGCCCTAATTGAAAAGCAACTAACGTAACACCCGAATCCTCTAACGCTTTCAGCGTACTGGTATCTTTATCAGCCAGCATATTCTGACGTTCACGCTGAACCGCCGCCAAGTCGTTCTTTAGGATTGCGATTTCCTCATCACGATAGAAGATCTCGACTTCCCGCGTTGACAGTTCATTACGCGTCTGTGCGACTTCTTGATCGAGACGAATCGCAAGCTCTGTCTCAAATGCTGATTTGATTTTGCCAATTTTCTGATCATCGACCGCCTGAATCGCCTGCATATCATCAAGCAACTTCTCTCGCTCCAGCTGATAACCGGCAGACATCTCTGCTTGCTGCTCTTTTAAATCGATATAACGTTGCTGCTCCGCTGAAAGTCGACTCCGTACCTGCTGCAACTGCTCACTCAAACGAGCAGTCTCGGCATCGTGATCGTTATTGATTCGAGCCAATTGATCACGTGCTTTTCGTTTTAACGTTTCAACACTGTCGTGCAAACGTTTTTTCAAGTGATCATTATCAGCATGTAACTTATCAACTTTGATCGAGAACATCGCCTTGAGGGCAGATAACTCTTTGCGCACATCATCATCGCTGGCGTTTGCAGCTGGAGCGTCGGGCGTCGCCGAATCAGCCGCAACCACCTCAATCTGATCTTCAGCAGGCTTTAAAACAGGCACGTCCAGAACGGGAATGTCCGCCTCATTAACAACAACAGACGCTGCCTCAAGTACAGGCATATCCAAAAAGCTCTCGTCGTCAACGAGAAGGCCTAATTTGTTCTGTTTTACTACCGTAACAAGTACTTGAAGAGTTTCGTTGGTTGGATCCCATAGATTTTGCTGGTGCCAAGGCACATTGCACTGGCTGGCACAAACAATTCGAATCTTGCCACCACCGAGATCAGGACCTCGATTAGCCCCTTGAATCAATTGATGCACCGGAATATTCCAGTCGGCCTCCACCATACCTTCAGAGGTAAAACCGATCCAAAAAAATACCGCCCCCCGAATCATCAGAGAGTCATCAATCTGTATGTGCACAGCTTGAACGTTGCGCCCTCTAAATTCTGGCGCATCCACTATGCCGTCGAGTAAGGCATCAAATTCGCTTGTCATCATTTCTTTAACGACAACGCCATCGACGATAAAAAAAACAGCATCCGTAAACATGTAGCATCACTTCTTCTGTAACCCTCAGGCAATATACTTTAGAACATATTTGATCACCATCACGCTTAGTGAATATTGGTCGACAGATCACACAGACTATGAAACCCGTCAAATTAACACCTTCGTTATGGTTTTTTCATCGCTGAGTGAACATTCCAGCCCGAGCGTTGCCTGAAAAATGCTACAGTTCTTTCCTTCTTTTCACCCTATGATCCATACTCATGCCGACTCTCTCTCGATTTTTTCCACTCTTCGTCGCCGCCGTTACCATGATGGGATTTGCTGCAAACAGCATTCTTTGCCGCCTCGCTTTTGCCAACAATGATATCGACCCTGGCAGCTTTACCCTGATTCGACTTGTGTCTGGCGTATTTTCACTAACGATTATTGGAACTCTACTGCGGCCATCAAACGATCTAAAAAACGCCTATGGAACTTCCAAAAACACGTGGGCCGGGGGCTTCTTTTTATTCACTTATGCGGCCGCATTTTCATTCGCCTACACACAGCTAGAAGCCGGAACTGGCGCCCTACTTCTCTTTGGTGCCGGCCAATTTAGCTTATTGATGGCCAACGTCGTGCTCGGCTATAGGCTCAATCGTGCAGAAATCACAGGGTTTTCCCTGGGGTTTGGCGGTCTTTGCGTGCTGTTTTTGCCGGGAGCCAGCTCACCACCATTAGCCGGAGCAGCACTGATGGCCCTAGCCGGAGGCAGCTGGGCCATGTACACACTGACCGGCAGAGGCGCACCATCTCCAATTCATCAAACGTGGATAAACTTCGTTAAATCAACGCCGTGGGTGGCACTGATGGCCATCGTTATCATAGTGGTAGATCGACCATCAATTCATATTTCAGTCGATGGTGCCATTTACGCCATGGCTTCCGGCGCAATCGCATCAGGCATAATTTATAGCCTCTGGTACCTAACCCTGAAACACCTGAGCCTGCTTGAAGCGACCGTTTCACAGCTGTCCGTACCCAGTATTACGGCCGTTGGCGGGCTTTTTCTAATCAACGAACCAATTACACCGACGTTGATATTGGCAACAATACTGACACTGGCGGGCATCAGTATTGTGATCACATCCCAGCGGCGTAGAAATCAATGACAAAGGAAACAAAAACAATTAGATGAAAATCGAATGCGCACAAAGAGAGGAGAATGAAAAAATCGAGAGATACAGCGATTAAGATCGCAAAGATAAGCAATAGCAGGAACTGAATAAGGAAAAATAAGAAGATAATCTAATAAACCACACTTCGATCTATACAACAGAATGTATGAAGAGTGGCGGACCGGACGGGACTCGAACCCGCGACCTCCGGCGTGACAGGCCGGCATTCTAACCAACTGAACTACCGGTCCAACGGTAGATTTATGCTTTGGTGGGTGGTAACGGGATCGAACCGCTGACCCTCTGCTTGTAAGGCAGATGCTCTCCCAGCTGAGCTAACCACCCAAAACATGGGCGTTTGCTTAAATGGCGGACCGGACGGGACTCGAACCCGCGACCTCCGGCGTGACAGGCCGGCATTCTAACCAACTGAACTACCGGTCCGCTATAAGCAAAACTACTACACGACATTATGGTGGGTGATGACGGGATCGAACCGCCGACCCTCTGCTTGTAAGGCAGATGCTCTCCCAGCTGAGCTAATCACCCATAATGACGTCTTCTCTGGCAACTATTAAAACTCTGAAGCGTTTTAAGTGGCGGACCGGACGGGACTCGAACCCGCGACCTCCGGCGTGACAGGCCGGCATTCTAACCAACTGAACTACCGGTCCGCAAATAAAACGTTTCAGGCTATGGTGGGTGATGACGGGATCGAACCGCCGACCCTCTGCTTGTAAGGCAGATGCTCTCCCAGCTGAGCTAATCACCCGTTGCCTGAGAGCTGCGTATTCTAAGGAAATCGGATTTGCTGTCAAACATTTTTTTAAAAAAACCTTAAAAATCAGTAGTTACTGATCAAACATCCGGCAATCGAACAAATCATGAACACATGCCTGTTCACTTTGTATTCAATTCTACTTTCACGTAGAATTCGGCGCCCCTTTTATCGAAGGTCGAGGGCGGTTTCTTGTATTATCGCCTGTTACTTATCGCGGAATATTCATGCAGATCTATAAAGAATTCAGTTTTGAGGCAGCCCATCGCTTGCCAAATGTGCCCGAAGGCCACAAATGCTCACGATTACACGGTCACACTTTTTACGTTCGACTGGTTGTAGAAGGCGCTGTCGGCGATACATCAGGGTGGGTGATGGATTTTGGCGATTTAAAATCCGCGTTCAAGCCCATTTATGATCAACTTGATCATTACTACCTCAATGACATTGAAGGCTTGGAAAACCCGACCAGCGAAAACCTCGCCCGGTGGATCTGGAATCACCTCAAACCGAGCCTGCCAGAGCTAAGCTGGATAGAAATTAAAGAAACCTGCACAAGCGGCTGTATTTACAAGGGCGACTAGCCCAAAACGGCAGGCAACAACCGCCTGCCTTCCCACCACTGCAGCATCCACCCATAACCGCCAAAACCTTGCGCAGACCACTGAGAAAGTCGAATTCTTCCATACGATCGATGGTCG
Organism: BD1-7 clade bacterium; assembly: GCA_902705835.1. Classification (NCBI taxonomy): domain Bacteria; kingdom Pseudomonadati; phylum Pseudomonadota; class Gammaproteobacteria; order Cellvibrionales; family Spongiibacteraceae; species BD1-7 clade bacterium. Next base: position 115,216 of record CACSIN010000027.1, on the reverse strand, counting down.
ACTATAGTAGAGCCAATAGTGCCCTCAAAAATACACACAGCGTAAGGAAGAAGTTGTATGTACCGGATTCTGGCTAACTCGCATCGTTCTGCGACCTCTAAAACCAACCTCTCATTGACCAAGCCGACATACTGGCTAGCAGCGCTTGTCATCACTGGCCTGCTTTTCAGCGCGTGCTCCGACCAACCAGTCTCGGATGCCCCCCGAGGCGCAAGAACCTACCCAGTGCTTTTGCAAGAAGGATCATTACATACATTCAACGTCATTCAATTCGAAGAAAACCGGCAACGTCCTCAAGATGGCGTATTCATACTCAACACTGACAATTTTACGCCTGCGCGAAGCCCTGAGCCTCCGCCATCCAGCGCCCCGGACCAAACCACCAACCATCTTGGTTATTCTATCGATAATTGGACCGACCCATCACGGCAATGGCTAACCAATGAAGCACCGTTCGTTGGCCCGGTCTATTCGGCTTTTCGGCCTTATCGAATACTTGAGAATGCTAACCTCCGCGCACCGGTAAATGATCGCTTAAATCAGCCCATCTACGAAACACAGGGCGGCAATGTGTTCGAAGATCAACTGGCAACTCGCTTCCGGTGGCGCTTACTTTCGACTAGCGGGGGGCGCATCGCCGGTCGCCCGATACGCAACTACGAAACACTGGAAATCGCTGGAGAGCGTGTAGAGATCCTGCCCGATGTACCCATTTGGGGAAGAAACGGAGACTTTGGCAGCGATGCCCGACTCTATCCGGCTTATCGCTCTGTTGATAAGGACATTTTTGTTGTTGAATCAACAACAACGGGCTCCGGGCCAACTGCGTTTTCGTTAGCTCTGACAGAATTTGGCTTTGGCGAAACCTCGCTGGCCGATGCTTTGGCATTATTTCCTGAAGGCGGGCAACGGTTAACTTACCGCTTTACCATTGACTACCTCACCAACTACACCGTTTACATCACATTTGATGCCGCGACACAAATGGCATCTCTATTCCGCATCGCAAGCGGTGGGGAAGCCATTCAGGTGCCCTACAACGTCAACAACGCCGGCGCCTTTGCCGAAATCGATGTAGCGGGGCTATCAGACAGTCAACGAGAGGAGTTGGGGTTTCAACCGTATTTCAACCCGATCATTACCGGGCCATTCACACGCAATGGCAGCAGTAGCGACAATCCAGAAGATAAAGGGTTTTACTACGGTAAAAGATACCTACAGACAACACAGAACAACGAATCTGATTTGATTCCGATTGTGCTTTACAATCCCCAGGCGCATGCCGATCTGGAACGCACGTTTCAGCAATGGCGGATCAGTAACGTTGAATAAGCCCCATAAACCAAAAACAACTATGGAAAACGCATGATGAAGACGGCTGGAGTAACCCGACATACCATTCCAGTCTTCGCAAGAGGAGTACAATAACTCGCTACGTTGGCGAATAATTTGGTGATGGTTGAATTTCGAACTCCGCACTACCCAACTTCTGAGCCGCACCCTGCAAACGCACACGATCGCCAACGGCTACAAGCTCACCATCCACATAAATTAATGGTAAACGATCACGCTGCCAAGGCGGCACAAAGGCCTCCTGAAATATGCGTTTTAACGGCTTACGTCTTGCATTCGGCGCATCAGTTCTCAACAACAAGCTCCCTTCACGGCGTCTCAGTGAGATATCTAGTGGGTGTTTTGGCTGAGGGCGTAACAACAACGTACCGAATTCTGGAATGTCTAGCTCGCCCTGCCCGTTCCAATTGATCGAATTTCCCCATACCGAGAACGGATCCGCATTTTGCGATGCAGAAGTCACATAGAGCCGACCGCGATAACGCCGTAAACAACACTGGCCGACGACAAACTCGGGGACAGCATCGTTTGCCGCGTCAACTAGGTCATTTTTAAATGCGCGCCATTGTGTATCGGTCAAAACGACATCAAACTGATCTAAATATCGTCTGAGAATGTTTTTCCGACGCAACCAATCAACATCATCAGCCGGAAGCAAAAGCCAGGGTTCACCATATTCCCGCCCCTGATCCAGCACCGACAAATCTTCATCAGCCATCACATCCAATAAGCTGTGGGCTTCAGAAACATGTGAAATTGCACGTTCAATTTGGCGGTCCGCGGCAGGCCAACGCTGACGGATAGTGGGTAGCACGGAATGCCGTAGATAGTTTCGATCAAATACGAGATCGCCATTGCTAGGGTCATCCACCCAGCTAAGCTGATGCGTCTGCGCCCAATCGAGAATCTCTTGTTTGGATGAACCAAGAAGCGGCCTCAGTAAACATCCACTGCCGATTGTCCGATGCCGCTGAATCGAAGCAAGCCCGCGCAAACCTGCTCCCCGCAGTAACCGATATAAGAAGGTTTCAGCCTGATCCCCCTGATGATGCGCCAACACAAGCACATCATCACCCATCAAGTGCGCCTCAAATGCCCTGTATCGAGCCTCGCGCGCATTTGCCTCAAGGTTTGCGCCGCCATCCACCGTTACGCATACCGACTCACAGGGGATGTTGTACGACGCACACAATGATTCGCAGAAGTGTTGCCAGTCGCCGGCCAACGGTTGCAACTGATGATTAACATGAATCGCGCAGAGTTTTGGAAAGGAAACATCAGGAAAGTGCTGCGGCAAAGTACGCAGTAAATGCAGTAGAACAACAGAATCGACCCCGCCGCTGAGACCAACGACCCAGCGAACGGCGTCTGTATGAGCGCTTACCTGAGGGTAAAGTCGCTCAATCATAGGCTTATTCGTTTCCGTAGGACATCAAACGCTCGTAGCGCTCATCCAGCAGCGTATCCACGTCTTTGGCCTTTAACTTTTCCAGCTCGCCCAGCAGATGCTGCTTGATGGAATCAGCCATCTGATCAACATTACGGTGTGCACTACCCAGAGGCTCAGGAATGGTGGCATCAACAATACCCAACTCTTCCAGCTTGGACGACGTTACGCCCATAGCTTCAGCGGCAAGATTCGCTTTTTCCGAGGTCTTCCAGATGATATTCGCACAACCTTCAGGGGAAATAACAAAATACGTCGAGTACTGCAGCATGGCAATATGATCACCAACACCGATACCTAATGCACCACCCGAACTCCCCTCTCCGATGACCACACAGATAATCGGCGTCTTCAAACGTGACATCACAGCAAGGTTTTGTGCAATCGCCTCAGAAATACCACGCTCTTCGGAATCAATACCAGGATATGCCCCGGGGGTATCAATCAATGTAATGATCGGCATATTGAAACGTTCGGCCATTTCCATTAAACGCAGTGCCTTGCGGTAACCCTCAGGCTTTGGCATACCGAAATTACGCTCAACTTTATCTTTGACTGAACGNCCCTTTTCTTGACCAATTACCATCACTGGCTGGCCATCAAGGCGTGCCATACCCGCAACAATGGCTTTATCATCAGCAAAATGACGATCACCATGAAGCTCTTGAAAGTCTTCAAAAATACGAGGGATATAATCGTTGGTGTAAGGTCGCAACGGGTGACGCGCGACTTTAACAATATCCCATGGCGTTAGATCAGCAAAGATTTGCTCGGTCAGCTCAGTACTCTTGGCTTTGAGGTTTTGTATTTCCTCACTGATATTGATATCAGCAAGATCTGTTACTGACTGAAGCTCTTCAATTTTAACTTCCAGGTCAGCAATCGGCTGCTCAAAATCAAGATAATTTGGATTCATGGGTTCTTCTTCTTATCCGCTCGACAAAAACGGCCCTCATTCTAACGAAAATTCAGGCAGCTCTAAACAGTTATTTTTTCAGATTTCAATGGCTTGATCTCATATTGTTAAACAATAGAGAGTCATTGCAGACGAACATTGTCTTCGCCCAACAAACGCTTGAGACGGGTAATGTTGTCATCATCGGGCTCAAGACGCCAGTGCTTTGCCAGTTGAATATCACAGCCTGCCTGCGGTGTCGAGTATCGAATACGAACACCACAACCGGGCAAGCTGACATTACCCTCTTCATCCGTATGATCTTGTTCAAGTGCTTTAAACATGCATTCATCGAACATCGATTTAACCGCTGGCCACTGCAGTTGTGGGCAATTCAGAAAAATACTACGCCCTGCGCTGGAGCGTGCTTCAGCCATGGTTAAGATAGAATCGACCCGCATGCGCAAGCCCCCACTGAAGTCATCGTTCTCAACCTCGCCACGAATCAAAATAATTTCGTCAGAAATTAATTTACCCTCAACATCCGGCAACATCTTGGAAAACACCGTTGCATCAATACGACCCGTGCGGTCATCCAGCGTAATAATCGCCATTTTATCGCCGCGTTTAGTCTTGATGTAGCGTGTTGAAACAATCATACCAGCGACGAGCTGAAACCTCTTGTCGGCGATTAATCGCCCTAGGCGCTTGACCTTTAACTGACGCAGGTCATCCTCGTAATCGTCGATGGGATGGCCGGAGAAAAACAGACCGAGCGTATCCTTTTCACCGGTCAGACGCTGCTTGCCAGTCCACTCTTCCGCGCCGCGGTATTCTTCATAAACGTCCGCGCCCTCAGAATCATCAACCACGCCAAACAAATCAGTAATACCAGCACTCGCGTTTTGTGCTGATTGTTCGGCTGCCTGTACCGCATCCAGCATTGCATCCATCAGAATCCAGCGCGATACGCCAAGGGCGTCAAAAGCACCAGCTTTGATTAGCGCTTCAAGAGCTCGCTTGTTTACCTTACGGGAATCAACGCGCTCACAAAAATCAAACAGATCTTTGAAGGGACCACCATCGTTCCGTGCTTGTAACAAAGCTTCAATCGGGCCTTCACCCAATCCCTTTATGGCCCCGAGACCGTAGACAATTGCACCATCATCGTTAACGGTGAACATATACTCCCCGCAATTGACATCAGGGCTTACCAGCGCCATCTCCATGTTGCGGCATTCTTCAATCAACATGACGATTTTATCGGTGTTCTGCAATTCTGATGACATTACCGCTGCCATAAAAGGCGCGGGGTAATGGGCTTTCAACCACGCTGTTTGGTAGGAAACAACCGCATAAGCTGCGGAGTGAGATTTGTTAAAACCATAACCCGCGAATTTCTCTACCAGATCGAATATCTTCATGGCGAGTTCAGGGTCAATACCTTGCCCAACGGCGCCTTCACGGAAAATATCACGCTGCTTAGCCATCTCTTCAGGCTTCTTCTTACCCATTGCGCGACGCAGTAGATCGGCGCCACCCAGCGTGTAGCCCGCCAAGACCTGCGCAATCTGCATGACCTGTTCCTGGTATACAATAACGCCGTAAGTTGGCTCCAGAATCGGCTTTAACCAGTCATGTTGGTATTTTGCATCCGGATACGCGACTTCAGCACGCCCATGCTTACGGTTAACAAAATCATCAACCATACCGGAATCCAGCGGTCCCGGACGAAACAAAGCCACCAGAGCAATCATATCTTCAATGTTGTCCGGCTGTAGTCGCTTGATCAGCTCTTTCATCCCACGGGATTCCAGCTGGAAGACGGCAGTAGTCTCAGCACGCTTCAACAGATCAAAGGTTATCTTGTCGTCTAGCGGAATCGCCTCGACATCTAATGGTTCTTCGCCTGTTTTCGCACGGATTTTATCAACGGTTGCCTTGGCCCAATCGATAATCGTCAGTGTTCGCAAACCCAGGAAATCGAATTTTACCAGCCCCGCATCCTCAACGTCACCCTTGTCGAACTGGGTGACCAAACCACCGCCCTCTTCATCGCAGTAAAGTGCTGAAAAGTCCGTTAATTTGGTTGGTGCGATTACAACACCACCCGCATGTTTACCAACGCCACGAATAGTACCTTCCAACTGGATTGCCATTTCCCAGATCTCCTGAGCATCGGAATCGTTGGTTACAAAATCACGCAGTGCTTCTTCCTGGTCTAGCGCTTTTTCGAGCGTAATCCCGACTTCAAATGGAATCAGTTTGGAGAGCTTATCCGCAACGCCGTATGATTTCCCGAGTACACGTGCCACATCGCGTACAACCGCCTTGGCCGCCATGGTGCCGAATGTGACGATCTGAGATACCGCCATGCGGCCGTAGTTATCAGCTACATAACCGATGACCCGATCACGCCCTTCCATGCAGAAATCAACGTCGAAATCCGGCATGGAAACCCGCTCGGGGTTGAGGAATCGTTCGAATAAAAGGTCATACTTAATCGGATCAATATCGGTGATCTTGAGCGCGTATGCGACTAACGAACCGGCACCAGACCCTCGACCCGGCCCGACAGGAATATCATGATCTTTAGCCCACTGAATGAAATCCATAACGATCAGGAAATAACCAGGAAAGCCCATTTGCAGGATGATATCGAGCTCAAACACTAACCGATCGGCATATTCCTTTTCGATCGCGGGGAAATCATCGGATGCCGTGTCAAACAAGAACGAAAGACGCTCATCCAAGCCTTTGCGGCATAGCTGCCGAAAGAAATCGTCTTGAGACATGCCTTCAGGAATCGGATACTCCGGCAGAAAATATTCACCCAAATGCAGTTGTACATTGCAGCGCTTGGCGATTTCCACAGTATTTCCAAGGGCACTGGGGATATCCGAAAATAGCTCGGCCATCTCCTCAGGCGACTTAAGATACTGCTGATCTGAGTAACGGCGCGGTCGCTTGGCATCATCCAACACATCACCATCATGAATGCACACGCGCGCATCGTGAGCCTCATAATCATCAGAGCTAATAAATCGCACATCATTGGTGGCTACAACCGGCAAATCCAACGATTGCGCTAATGCCACAGCCTCATGTAAATAGGTTTCCTCACCTGGCCGACTGGTACGTTGTAGCTCGACGTAAAAGCGATCGGGAAACAAGGCTTTCCAGCGTTCAAGACACCGCCTAGCATCGTCGATTTTACCACTTAACATACGTTTTCCAGCGTCACCAAACTTAGCGCCAGACAACGCTAAAATGCCTTCACGGTAGGTTTCAACCCACTCGAGCTCGACCCGCGCGATGCCATGGCTCTGCCCTTTGAGGTAGGCGAGAGAAATGATTTCGGTGATGTTTTTGTAGCCCTTATCATTCATCGCGATCAACGTAATGATGCAATCATCGCCGAGCTCATCCCGAAAAATAAAATCGCTACCCGCAATAGGCTTTATCCCAGCCCCGAGTGCCGCCTTGTAAAATTTGACCAAACCAAAAAAATTAGCCTGATCGGTCAAAGCTATCGCAGGCATACCAAGCTTGTGGCTATTTTTCACCAAGCTTTTAACGCTGGCGAGACTATCAATAAGAGAAAACTGTGAATGGACTTTTAGATGAACAAAAGTGGGTTCACTCATTCGGCAACTCTCGACATGTTTATTCCTTCGATTTCCATAATTCTATCCAGCTGATTACCGCCCGCAGCACTATTAATGCGGGAACAGATCAGTTTGGGCAATAATCGCTTTAACCGGGCCGAAACTTCTTCGATGAATAGGCGTAACACCCAGCTCTTTAATCGCCTGCATATGCTGCTTGGTAGGGTAACCCTTATGCTTAGCCAGCCCATAACCCGGATACACTTCGTCAAATGCGATCATTTCCCGATCACGGGTCACCTTGGCCAAAATCGAGGCCGCAGCAATTGCCGGCACTCGATCATCGCCTTTTACTACCGGCTGAGACGGGTAATCCCAGCGCGGCAAACGGTTACCATCAACCAGCACGTACTCTGCCGCTGGCGACAATAAATCGACAGCACGATGCATCGCCAGCATGGACGCATGCAATATATTGAGTTCATCGATTTCATCGACACCACAACGGGCAATCGCAAAGGCGAGAGCTTTTTCTTTAATCACATCAAACAAGTAATCGCGTTTTTTTTCCGTCAAACGCTTAGAGTCCGCAAGGCCTTCAATCGGGTTTTCTGGGTCGAGAATAACCGCAGCGGTGACCACATCACCAGCCAACGGGCCTCGGCCCACCTCGTCAACACCGGCAATCAGGTGGCCGCCGTAAGGTATTACTATGTCGTCCATTTGATATCTGCATTCTTAGTGTTTTATGGCCGGATTAAAAATCTCCGGAGCAGCATTTACATGCCTGCTAAGCACTACCGGCCAGCCAGTTTTTAACAATATTTGATCGCTGCTGAGCGCCACTTATGCACTACTGGTGAGTTGCTTGATGGCTTTTGCTGCTTTTGCGCTGGCATCACAAGCAATTGTCTCATGCAGAGAATAAAAAGCATCGATTTGCCTCGATCGATAAGTACTATTAGTCAACGCCTGCCAGATTTCATCCGCCAAACGACTACTCGTCGCAGCATCTTGTAGTATTTCAGGGACCAACATCTTATTCGCTAATAAATTCGGCAATGAGACATAAGGGCTCTTTACCAAACGAGACACAATAGCATAGCTCAAAGGCGCCAGACGATAAGCGACGACCATGGGCTTTTTCAATAGCATCGCTTCCAGTGCCGTTGTTCCCGAGGCCAGCAAAACCGCATCACTCGCAGCCATCACATCGTGAGATTGCCCATCAAATAGTCGTACACAACTAACCAACCGTTGATTAGAAGGGTCTTCGTTGAGTACCTCCAAAAAGGCTTGTAACTGCTCCTTACGGTCATTATTCGCTGCAGGTATCAAGTAGATACAATCTTCATCTTTTTGATGAACGTGCTTCNCAACCTCAAGGAAGAGCTCCCCAAGCATGCGCACCTCACCGCCGCGTGAACCTGGCAATATTGCCAACATGCGCCCCTTCTCCGGGAGGTTCAAGCGCTTACGGGCCGCAACCTGATCTGGTTCCATCGGAATATCATCCCCTAACGGATGACCAATAAACGCAACAGGTACATCGTGCGCCTGATAAAACTCTGCCTCAAACGGCAGAAGCGTCAACATCAGATCAACGGATTTTTTAATGCCCCGAATTCTGCCTTGGCGCCAAGCCCAAACGGACGGCGAAACGTAGTGTGCTGTTTTGATTCCGCGTTTACGAAGATACTTCTCTATGGGCAAGTTAAAATCTGGCGAATCGATACCAATAAACAGATCAACATCATGTTGAACACAGTATTGGCGAATGGTACGACGAATATGTAAGAGTTCAGGTAAACGTTTCGCTGGCTCTACGAGCCCCATCACCGACAGACGCTCCATATCGAAAAATGTCTGAAACCCAAGCGCACACATTTTCGGGCCGCCAATACCACAAAACTCAAGTTCCAGTGATGGGTTTCCGCTTGTGTATTCTTTTCTGAGTGCACTTATCAGTCCGGCTCCAAGAGTGTCACCAGATGCCTCACCCGCTACAATTACAATGCGCATACGTGTTTTAATTCAACTCCCGAAAACAGTTACTCAGATTCACAACCTTACCAGACCACTGATACTTACCAAGCGTAGGTTATACACGAAAAACCTAACAACAGCACCGCTAACGACTTGACGCCAAACGACCTTCAGATATGCAAAAAAAAGCACACCCGAGGTGTGCTTTACAACAACCTATATGTACAGAATTTATTGCGGACGCGGCCTATCGGCACACAGTACCATTCCTGAGGCGGCTAACTCGCCGTTAACCGTTGCCTTACATTCAAAACGCCAAATGCCACGTTTAGGCTTGCCATCGATACGTGCTTCAAGTTTCAGTTGGTCACCCGGTACGACTGGGCGCTTAAAACGAACTTTATCAGTGCCGACCAGCATATACATAGAGCCATCAGCTGGCTTTTTATCAATCGACTTAAAGCCAAGAATACCAGCCGCCTGAGCCATTGCTTCAACAATCAGTACGCCAGGCATAACTGCATAATCCGGAAAATGACCGTTAAAAAACGGCTCATTAATCGATACATTTTTATACGCGACGATACTGTCGTGCAACACGATGTCTGTTACACGATCCACCAGCAAGAACGGGTAACGGTGCGGCAGATACTCACGTATTTCAGCTATTTTCATCATTAAGGTATTCACCTAACAGTAAGTAAGTCCGGAATACTCGTCCAACGAGCCTGTTACAGACTTGAGGCTACTTATTACATATCCGCCGATGCAAAATCTCGCATACAACGGTCCAGAGGTAAAACGAACATTGCACACATCACCCGGCACCATTGAATAGCTGTACCGAGGTGATAACGATTAATTGTCGGAATCTGTTTCTAGTTTTTTCACACGTGTTTGCAATTTGTCGAGCTGACCAAAACGAACCGCACTGCGCTTCCAATCTCTGGTCGGCATCATGGGTGTGCCAGAAGAGTATGCACCCGGCTCCGTGATTGACTTAGTGACCATCGTCATGCCGGTGATATGCACGTGATCACAGATCGATAGATGACCAGCAATACCGACGCCACCAGCTAACGTACAAAACTTCCCGATGATTGAGCTGCCAGCTAGGCCAACACAACCGGCCAAGGCACTGCCTTGCCCTATCACGCAGTTGTGGGCAACATGCACCTGATTATCAATAATGACATCGTCCTCGAGAACCGTATCCTCAAGTGTGCCACGATCAATACTCGTACATGCACCAATATCAACTCTATTACCGATACGAACGCCACCGAGTTGATGAATCTTCTGCCATTTTCGTGCTTCCTTCGGCGCAGGCGCAAACCCAAATCCATCACCTCCGATCACAGTTGCACTGTGCACACATACATCATCTCCCATCACAACACGGTGATAGAGAGTTACATTGGCATGTATATGGCAACCGTCACCAATTTCGCAGTAGTCATCAACAACCGTATTAGCCCCGATAACACTTCGCTCGCCGATAATGACACCGTCGCCAATGACCGCATTCGCACCAATACTTGCACTTACAGCAACGTTCGCGGAATTCGATACCGTCGCCGACTGATGAATACCGGGCTTGGCAACGGGAGATTGGTCAAAAAGACCCGATAATTTGGCAAAACTCAGATAAGGGTTATCACTGATTAATACGTTTGTGTCGCACAGCGGCGCCAAATCAGCTTTAACAATAACCGCACCAGCAAACGTCGAGCTCAGCTCAGCCGCCATTTTTGGTGAAGAAAGGAAACTTAATTGATTCGTCTCCGCCGTTTTTAACGGAGCAATACTAGTGATGACCTTTGCGCCATCACCTTGTAATTCAAGACCAGCTCTATCGGCCAGTTCAGCAAGTGTATACTGCATAAATGCTGGGCCGCGTTATTTCTTCTTAGGTTTAAACTGTTTGTTCAACTTATCAGTCAGCTTTGCAGTAATATCAAAGCTGGTATCTGCATGAAGCACGATTTGTGGGTTAGCCATCAACAACAGACCAATACCTTCAGATTGAATCAATTCTTGAATAGACTTTTGCATGCCATCGTTCATTTCAAGCATCAAGCCCTGCATCAAGCCTTGCTGAGCTTCTTGGATTTTACGCGCCAGATGCTCCATGTCAGCTTGCTTGCCTTTAACTTTCGCTTCGATCTGTTGACGTTCTGCTGGAGCCATTAGTTGACCGTCTTTCTGCAACTTTTCTAGCAGCGTACGGCCTTGCTCTTGAATATCTTTAACTTCATCGACACTTTTCTTGAAATCAACATCTGTTTCCAGCTGTTCACGACGTTGCTGAGCAACATCTGTGTTAAATAGGGCTTCTTGAAGGTTAACCACTGCGATTTTCCCTTCAGCAAAGCTCAGTACTGAAAGACTGGCTAGCAATGCAGCGACAAAAAACTTTTTCATGTTCCTACCTTTGTAAAAAATTAAACGTGTAACTTTACGTTCAGATTGTTTCAGAAACGCTATCAGAATCCGGTTCCGATAGAGAACTGGAAGATTTTCGTATCATCGAAGCGTGTATCATTAAACGGTTTCGCCAAACTGAAAGTCAAGGGGCCTAGTGCACTAATCCAGGTCAAACCCAAACCGACCGACGCTCTCAACTGAGTCACATCAATATCGTTACAATTCAACTGACCTGATCCGCAGTTCGAATCAAACACGTTACCGGCATCCAAAAACAGTACGGTACGTAAAGACCGACGATCTTTGATAAACCATACTGGGAAGATAAATTCTGCACCACCTTCAACCAGTACGTTACCACCAAATGAATTTGTACTGCTCGCTCGTTCTTGTGTCACGAATTTTTCGAGGTCTGGGTTATAAACATAACCAAGCTGCCCCGGCTCGGAAGGCTGACCAGCTGTATCAAACGGCGTACTTGTTTGATAGACCTGAGCCGGAGTACCGCGAGGCCCGAGAGTTGCTCGCTCAAAGCCACGAACTGAGCCAAAGCCACCAGCAAAGAAGTTCTCAAAGAACGGTAATTCATTAGTATTACCAAAACCACCACCATATCCAATCTTCGCGTGGAAGCGGAAAGATACTTCAGGCAAAACCGGCACATAAATCTGGCCATCATAGATGAGCTTGTAGTACTCAAGATCAGTGCCCGGAATACCGACTTCGGCAGAAATACTCTGCGAATAACCTGCGGTTGGCAACAGCCCCCGGTTTAGCTTCGACTGACGCCATGACGCGTTCAATGTAAACGAGTTGTAACGACTGCCGTGGTCATCAATAAAGCCGCGCTCAGCATTAACAAAAGGGTTAATACCTTGATCGTATAGCACATCGATATTCCTCAACTGCTCATCAACTGGCGGAGGAAAAACCGGAATGCCATCACGGAACTGTCGTTGGATATATTCATCGAAGTTGGGCGCAAACGGCTCAGGAGTGCCAATGATTTCCTGAGGAGCAAATACACCGGTTGTCACATCAATATTGGCGTAGCCTATGCCGAAACCCAAACGCGAAATTTCGCTGATGGGATAGCCGAAGTTGAGAGCACCACCAAACGTGTTAGTTGAATATTCAGAAACACCAAGTCGCTCAAAATCGGTTTTACGATAGAAGACACTAAACCCTGCTGATACACCGTCGATGGTGTAATAAGGGTCGGTATAGCTGATATTGGTTGCAAACTGATAGTCGTTTTTGGTGACCGAAACACCTACCCGGTTACCTGTACCTAAAAAGTTATTTTGCTGAAGGTTGGCAGACAAGACCAAACCAGACCCATCAGCGTAGCCGATACTTGCACCGATACTGCCCGAGTGCTGCTCTTCAACGTTGTATTTAACGTCAACAAGATCCTCTTGCCCAGGCACTTCAACAATTTCAGATTCAACTTGCTTAAAGAAACCCAAACGTTCAAGACGTAATCGAGATTGCTCAACCTTATTGCCGGACGCCGGCGCAGCTTCCATTTGGCGCATTTCACGACGCAACACTTCATCTTGAGTTGTGGTGTTACCGGTAAATTCAATACGATTTACATAGGTTCGGTTACCCGGATCCACAAAGAATGTCAATTCGACAGTTTTTTCGTCTTCATCAACTTTTGGATAGCTACGCACTTTCGCAAACGTATAACCATCATTACCTAACACTTTGGCAACAAGCTCTTCGGTTTGCGTAACAAGGCCTTGTGAATAAACACTTTTAGGGCCAACCAGAATTAAGCTACGCACTACTGGCTCAGGCAAAATGATTTCACCGGAGAGTTTCACGTCACTGATAGTATAGATATCGCCTTCTGAGACATTGATTGTGATAAAGACGGCATCACGCTCAGGGCTTAGCGCAACCTGTGTAGAGTCGATATTGAACTTCAGATAGCCGCGATCACGATAGAAGGATTCTAAACGTTCGAGATCACCCCGTAATCGTTCACGAGAATATTTGTCATCACCCTTTATTAGCGACAAAAGGCCTGACGGATGAATCTCAAGTAGCTCAAGCAAGTCACTGGTGCGGTAGGCTTCCGCGCCAACGATATTCATATGTTTAACTTTCGCTACCGTTCCTTCATTGACATCAATATGTACCGCTACTCGATTGCGAGGCAGTTGTTCGATTTCAGCAACAATGGTTGCATCATAACGACCTTGGGCGACGTACTGTCTTTGGAGTTCCAAACGAATGCCTTCAAGAGTCGCACGTTTGAAAACCCGCCCCTCAGACAGACCTGAACGATTAAGGCCCTCCAATAAATCTTCTGATTTAATGGCTTTGTTACCTTCAATATCGATCGATGCAATAGATGGGCGCTCGCTGAGACGCACGACAAGTACATCGCCATCACGACCCATTTCAACATCATTGAAATTGCCCGAACGGAAGAGCACATTGATAGCTTCGTTAATAAGCTCGGGGGACGCCTCATCGCTAATATTGAAGGGCAGGCTGGCAAAAACGCTACCGGCGGGGATACGTTGTAACCCCTCGATACGTATGTCAGATATAGTGAAGCCGTCTTTTGCGAAAACCAGTGACGAATAAACCAACAAAAGAACGACGGCAAAAAATCGCTTAAACATTAATTATTATTACCGTACTAATTATGTACTTCGCTAAATGCGAGTTTTGTTATAGTCAAAATTCAATACAATGGGAAAAATTATCGCCAACTATCGACACGATGTCGACAACAGATAGCCCATGCATCTAGAGGCGGCTAATATCATTAACGACAGCTAAAACCATCACCGCCAAAACAATGGCCAAACCAAATTGATACGCGAACAGCTGAATCTTCTCAGAAACAGGAGACCCTTTAACCCACTCAATCAAATAGAAAAATATGTGGCCGCCATCCAAAACGGGGATAGGCAAAAGATTAAGTACACCAAGGCTTACGCTTAGCAATGCTAACAGACTCAGATATCGGAAGATACCGGATTTTACCGAGTCACTGGCAACCTTAGCGATGCTAATCGGACCACTGAGCTGCTTATAGGAAATCTGCCCTGAGGCCATTTTCATCAGTGAAGTCAGACTGAAAACGGCCGTTTGCCACGTACGTTCTGCTGCAGGCAACCAAGCACTTAACACATTGTATTGGGTTTTACGCAGTAACGATGCAGGAATCTCCGGCACATCAACGCGAATTCCGACCAGACCAACGGTTTTGCCATTCCGATTAACTGCTTCAGGCTTGAGCGTTGTCTGAGCCACTTGATCATTACGCAGATATTCAACGGCTATAGGCATACCTGCATGCTGCTGAATAACATCTACCCAGTCGCGCCAACTCGCCATCGTTTGACCATCAGCACTTACCAGCTCATCACCGGCCTTTAGCCCAGCTTTTTCAGCGGCAGAACCCGACAACACTTCAGCAATAATTGGTTTTATTTCAGGTCGAAAAAAATGAAATCCGAGGGAGCCGAGGGTATCAACTTCACCATGCTGATCGCTTAGCCACTGATTCACGGGCAATGAAATCTGCTGACCATCAACAGCATTGTCGCTACGCACCAATAAATTGATATCACCTGTTGTACCAATATGATCCAGCAAGTTCATCAAAACGGATTCTGCGCTAGCTGTCTGCGCACCATCAACACTAACGATTTCCTGCCCTGGTTTTAGCCCAGCCTCTGCGGCAATCGAGCCTGGCGACACATCATAAACAACCGGAGCCAAATGTGTGGTTCCCTGCAGAAACACAAACCAATAAACCAAAATAGCCAATAAGAAATTAGCAATTGGCCCAGCACTAACAATCGCAATACGCTGCCCAACGGGCTTATTATTAAACGCAAAATGTCGCTCTTCTGGCGCGACATCCCCTTCGCGCTCATCAAGCATTTTCACATAACCACCGAGCGGAATCGCAGCCAATGCGAATTCCGTGCCGTGTTTGTCTGTACGGATAAAAAACGGTTTGCCAAAACCAATAGAAAATCTAAGCACTTTGACGCCACAGCGCCTTGCTACCCAGAAATGGCCATACTCATGGAATGATATCAACACCCCAAGAGTAACCAGCATGACTACAACCTGCTGAAGTATTTCCATATTTTCTTATAATCAGTGTTATAACAGTGACAAAGCCGTTTGACGCGCTAAAGCGTCCGCATTTTTGACAACGCCTAGATCCTTGGGTTCCCAAACTTCCAGCTTATTTAATACAGTCTCATTAATACGCGCAATATCCGAGAAAGATGCGCGGCGATGCAAAAACGCCTCAACGGCAATCTCATTGGCGGCGTTGAGTATAGCAGGTGCTGTTCCACCAGCGATGAATGCCTCACGAGCCAGTCTCAGGCAAGGAAAGCGATGCTCATCCGGCGCCTCAAAATCCAACTGCGCTATCTGCACCAGATCAAGGTCATCAACTCCTGCAGCAATGCGTTCAGGCCAAGCCAACCCGTATGCGATAGGTGTTCTCATATCAGGATTTCCCATCTGCGCCAATGTCGTGCCATCCGAATACTGAACCAGTGAGTGGATTATGCTCTGTTTATGGATAACAACATCAATTTGTTCAGGCGTCGTATCAAACAACCAGCACGCCTCGATCAATTCAAGACCCTTATTCATCATGGTTGCCGAATCAACCGATATTTTCTGCCCCATCGACCAATTAGGGTGCGCACAGGCCTGTTCCGGCGTTACAGTATCAAATTGATCGAGTGGCAACGTACGGAAAGGCCCACCAGAACCGGTCAACAGCAACTTTCGAACACCTACATTCGAAAGCCCACTACCATGCGTTATAGGCAAACACTGAAACATAGCATTGTGCTCACTATCAATCGGCAACAGAGTTGCACCTGCGCGCCTAACACAATCGATAAATAAAGCACCGGCCATCACTAGGCTTTCCTTATTCGCCAGCAGTACTTTCTTGCCCGCTGAAACTGCAGCCAGGGTAGGCTCCAACCCTGCAGCGCCGACGATAGCAGCCATCACAACATCGACTTCCAGCGCCTTAGCAGCCTGACAAAGACCTTCTTCGCCATTAAGCACTTCTGTTTGCAAGCCGCGCTGCGCGCACCTCGACTGAAGCGCTTGCGCCTGAGAAGCACTGGCCACAACCGCATACACCGGCTGAAACTCAACACACTGCTGATATAACTCGTCAACGCGATTATTCGCAGTTACCGCAAATACCGAATACTTGTCAGGATGCCGACGGATAACATCGAGCGTACTGACACCAATAGATCCGGTCGCGCCTAAAACAGTTATTTGCTGCATCAAGAACCCACCTGCAACAAAATGGATAGCAAAACAAAAACAGGCGCTGCAGCACTCACACTATCAATTCTATCCATAATGCCGCCATGCCCCGGCAACAGTTGACTGCTGTCTTTGATACCAGAATGGCGCTTAACCATGCTTTCTACCAAATCACCTAACACAGAGGCGAGAAATGTAACTGCCGTAACCGCAACCAACGCCATTGGCGCTAAACCAACGACATTAAATGCCTGCCCGCAAACAAACGAAAAAATGGCAGACGAGGCCATCCCCCCAAAAAAACCCGCCCAAGATTTACCCGGACTCACCTTAGGCGCCAGCTTCGATTTACCAAACTGTTTTCCAGCAAAGTACGCACCGATATCCGCAGAAGCAACAACACCCACCAGGTAAATAAAGAACCAGCGACCATCATTCAACGATACAAGATAACTAAGCGCTGCAACCGGACTACATATAATGATGAAACCCATAATGAGACGCACCCAAGGCGCACCCCAAAACCCTGCACTACCGGGATAACCCATCACCCACAACAAGGCAATAGACCAAAACAAACACGCCGCGCCCATAGCATCACGCAGCTTGAGCAAATCGACAGAGCCATCCCAAATACCGGTGTATTGCAACAGCATCAAACTCAGCCCGAGCACCATAACCGCGTACACGGCCCGACCGACATGACTCGTAAGGCCAGACATTCTCGCCCACTCCCAACCACCAAGCATAAATCCGGCAGCAATCAACAGTTGAAAAAGATGTGTTGGCAACAAAAAGAGAGCCGCCAGAATAAAGGTCACCAGCACGATGGCAGTGATCACACGCTGTTTAAGCATTATTGGTCTCGTTTCGACCGCCATAGCGGCGATCTCGGGTGGTGTAGTCTTGAATTGCTGCAACAAGATCGTCTCGGCCAAAATCAGGCCAAAGCACATCAGTGAAATAGAATTCACTGTAGGCAAGCTGCCAAAGCAGGTAATTACTAATCCGGTGCTCCCCGCTCGTTCTAATCATAAGATCCGGGGCCGGCAAATCCGACAAGCTCACCAAGGCATCTAGGCGATCCTCATCAATATCATTCACAGCCAACGTACCAGCAGCAACCTCCGAAGCCAGTTGCCGCGCCGCATTAGCAATATCCCACTGACCGCCATAGTCGACAGCCAAGGTTAGTGTAAACGCGCTATTACTGGCCGTTTCGGATTCAGCGAACTCAATCTTTTTGAGCAAAGACTTCGAAAAACGATCACGCCGTCCGATAAAACGAACACGCACAGCCTCACTGGCTAGCTCTTCAATTTCGTTATCAAGATAAGACGAAAAAAGCGACATTAACGCCCGAACCTCTAACTCCGGGCGGCGCCAATTTTCACTGGAAAACGCAAACAAGGTAAGGTGTTTTATGCCAAGCTCACGACTGGCACGAAGAACCTTACGCACTGTCTCTACACCGGCCTTGTGGCCAGCAGCAGCAGGAAGACGACGTTTTTTTGCCCAGCGGCCATTGCCATCCATAACGATAGCAAGGTGCTGAGGACACTTAAGTACTGTATTTGACATAGAAACAACTGATCAAATCAACTTAGATTTCCATCAAATCGGTTTCTTTAACTTGCAGTAGCTTTTCAACTTCAGAAACGTACTTGTCAGTCAGCTTCTGAACGTCATCTTGAGCCTTACGCTCTTCATCTTCACTGATATCTTTGCTTTTGATTAGATCTTTCAACTGCGCATTGGCATCACGACGTGCATTTCGCACCGAAACACGACCACCTTCTGCTTCATTTTTCGCCTGGCGGATATAACCTTTACGAGTTTCTTCAGTCAGCATTGGCATTGGTACACGAATAACGTTACCGGCTGTCGATGGGTTAAGACCCAAGTCTGATTTCATAATCGCTTTCTCAACTTCCGGAACCATCTTGGCCTCCCACGGAGTAACGGTGAGCGTACGCGCATCGTCAACCCCTATGTTCGCTACTTGATTCAGCGCCGTAGGGGATCCATAGTAGTCAACCTGAACAGAATCGAGAATACTCGGATGGGCACGNCCGGTTCTGATTTTGTTAAACGCAGTCTGAAGTGCTTCCAGACTTTTTTCCATACGGGTTTCAGCTTCTAGTTTGATCTCGTCTATCACAATCTATACCCCAACTATTTCTTGCAGACCAGTAGTACTCTACGCACCTAAGATTTTTTAAACCCCAGTGCCACTATGCACTACGATAACTAACACCACCCAACAGGCGGATAAGAATTTTTCTAACACTACAACACAGACCGTATAAAGATCCGTTTACAGCGAAACTTTAGATGCCCTTATAACACAAAAAACATCGAAAGCCACTGAGAACTACGTTATGCATCAACGACATGCAGCACATCAAGAGTGTACCAGCGTACCCTCTTCATGCCCCATAACGATGTTGAGCAAAGCACCTTTTTGCTCCATCTCGAATACACGTAATGGCACGCCGTGATCCCGCAACAAACAGATCGCAGTCAAATCCATCACACCCAGCTTCAAATCCAACGCCTCATCAAAGGAAATCGACTCGAACTTTTTAGCATCCGGGTTTTTCTTAGGATCAGAATCGTAAATGCCATCCACCTTCGTCGCCTTCAACACCAAATCTGCGTCAATTTCTATGCCACGTAGACTGGCCGCTGAATCTGTAGTGAAAAACGGATTCCCGGTACCTGCAGAGAAAATCACCACATCACCACCTGCCAACGAACGTAGTGCCTTACGACGATCGTAATGATCAGTAACACCACTCATAGGAATCGCCGACATAACTTTAGTGGATATGTTAGCTCGCTCAAGAGCATCACGCATTGCCAACGCATTCATAACGGTCGCCAGCATCCCCATATGGTCACCGGTCACACGATCCAAGCCTGCTGCATTCAACTCCGCACCACGAAACAGATTACCACCACCAATTACCAGACCTACCTGCACTCCAATACCAATCAACTGCCCAATTTCAAGGGCCATACGGTCGAGCACCTTAGGATCAATACCAAAGCCAAGCTCCCCCATTAACGCCTCACCACTCAACTTCAGTAGGATACGCTTGTATTTTTTATCAGGCATGACGCTCTCCTCGACTCCAGATTCACTGGATAACTTACAGACTTATTTGAATTACCCGACAGTGTAGCCGTTAGAGGGCTCGAGCAATGCAAATAAAACCGACAACGCAAACAGAAATTCCGCCTACAGATTACACAAATGGCCCGCAAGTTTTGCCATATAGCACCCCCTACGAGCCATCAGATCATAGCGCAGTCGAGGTCATCGACTGCGCCTGAAAGTTATTTGCCTGCCAGCTGCTCAGCAACTTCAGTAGCAAAGTCTTTTTCTTCCTTCTCGATGCCGTCACCGACTTCAAAACGGACAAAATCAACAACTTCAGCACCAGCGTCTTTAACCAATTTGCCAACTGTCAGCTCAGGGTTCTTAACGAACGCTTGCTCAGTCAAGCTGATCTCAGACAAGAATTTTTTGATACGACCCTGAATCATCTTATCAACGATATTTTCTGGCTTACCGGCCATATCTGGCTGCGCCTTGATAATATCAGACTCTTTAGCGATAACTTCTTCAGATACATTTTCTGGTGCAACAAACTGAGGATTAACCGCAGCAACGTGCATAGCAACGTCTTTAGCCAGCTCTTGATCACCGCCTTTCAGGGCAACCAATACAGCAATACGTTCGTTACCGTGAACATAAGAACCAACAGTTTCGCTGGTCAACTCACCAATACGACGAGGACTGATGTTTTCACCGATTTTTTGAACCAGTGCTTCACGAGAATTTTCAAGATCACCTGCCATAACAGCAGCAACGTCAGTTGTACGGCCAGCAAATGCTTTATCAGCAACTGCGCCAGCGAACGCTTTAAAACTATCATCGCGAGCAACGAAGTCTGTTTCACTGTTAACTTCTAAAACTTGCGCGTATCCATCAGCAGCACGAACCAGAACAACACCTTCAGCAGCAACACGACCAGCTTTCTTAGCAGCCTTCATACCTGAAGACTTGCGCAGCTCATCAATTGCCTTTTCGATATCGCCTTCAGCGTCTTTCAGGGCTCTTTTGCAGTCCAACATGCCCAGGCCAGTGCGATCACGAAGCTCTTTAACCAGTGATGCAGAAATTGCAGCCATTGTTATTTCCTCGAATTTAAATTTAGTCAAATACTGATTGAAAAAAGGGGGCCTGAGCCCCCTTATCATGTTTGGCCTGCAGGTTACTCTTTCGCTGCACCTTCTTCTTTAGCAGCGTCTGCAGTACCTTCAGCTTCCGGAGCAGCTTCTGCCTCTGGAGCAACTGCCGCTTCTGGAGCAACTGCCGCTTCTGGAGCAACTGCNGCTTCTGGAGCAACCTCAGCTTCCGGAGCAACTGCCGCCTCTGGAGCAACTTCAGCCTTAAATTCTTCAGCAGCCACTGCGCCTTGCGCATCAGACTTACCTTCAAGACATGCGTCTGCTACGGCAGCAACATAAAGCTTGATAGCACGGATAGCATCATCATTACCCGGGATAACGTAATCAACACCATCAGGGTTACTGTTGGTATCAACAACACCAATTACTGGGATACCCAGTTTATTAGCTTCAGTGATAGCAATACGCTCGTGATCAACATCGACAACGAAGATCGCATCAGGCAATCCGCCCATGTCTTTGATACCACCGATGGAGCGCTCTAGCTTGTCCATCTCACGCTGACGCATCAGCGCTTCTTTTTTAGTCAATGCATCAAAAGTACCGTCTTGAGTTTGAGATTCAAGCTCGCGGTATTTGCGAATAGACTGACGAATAGTCTTATAGTTCGTCAGCATTCCACCCAACCAGCGGTGACTAACGTAAGGCATGTCGGCACGACTTGCTTCGTCTTTGATGATTTTGCTTGCAGCACGCTTGGTACCAACAAATAGAATTTTGTTGTTACCTTGAGTCAGTGTTCTTACATGATCCAAAGCACTGTTAAAGGTAGGAACAGTGTGCTCTAGATTGATGATATGAATTTTGTTACGTGCACCAAAGATGTACTTACGCATCTTAGGATTCCAGTAACGAGTTTGGTGACCAAAGTGAACGCCCGCTTGGAGCATGTCACGCATAGATACATTTGCCATTGCAATAATTTCCTAATTGGTTTGGGTTAGGCCTCCATACATCCCATAATTCAACTTTTGCAGCTAAGTATCAGAGAATTTCCGACGCTAAACGCGCTAAACAAAAGCACCCAAATTATGTGTCGATATATGTGCGGTTTTTGTCATAAATGGATTAAGCAGATGGTCTCTGACCAACGCCGGTGCGCTTTATACCACAACCAAGATAGCTACGAAAGTAAATTCCCACTTATAAACATCTATCCCAGAGAACAACGACAACTCAACTCACGCTCAGCAGGTCAAAAAAAACACCCTTCACACAGGGGATTGACTGCATAAACACACAGAGCGCAAAGCACGCGCACCACAACCAATAATTCCTGAGCGATTTAGTCAAGTTTCGGTTATAATAGCCGCCCAAATCTCACCTAAACCGATCTACCTCAGTGATAACATGACAGTTACCATCAAAACGCCCGAAGAAATTGAAAAAATGCGCATCGCTGGCCGCTTGGCCGCCGAAGTTTTGGAAATGATTGCCCCACACGTTGTTCCGGGCATCAGCACTGGCGAATTGGATCGAATTTGCCACCAATACATCACGGAAACCCAAGCAGCGATACCCGCCCCATTGAATTATCACGGATTTCCAAAGTCGATCTGCACCTCGGTCAATGAAGTAATCTGTCACGGCATCCCTTCTGACGGAAAAATCCTCAAAGATGGCGACATCATCAATATCGATATTACCGTAATCAAAAACGAGTACCACGGTGACACCAGCGCCATGTTCCATGTTGGCACGCCTCGCCCACACAATAAAAAGCTGATTGAAGTTACCCAACAGTGTCTTTATGAAGCAATCGATTTAGTTAAACCGGGCATCCGCTTAGGCGATATTGGAAACCTTATTCAAAAACTCGCTGAAGGCAATCACTACTCTGTCGTTCGCGAGTACTGCGGACACGGCATCGGCAAAGTGTTTCACGAAGAGCCCCAGGTACTCCACTACGGAAAACCCGGTACCGGTATGGAACTGCAAAAAGGCATGACATTCACGATTGAGCCCATGATCAACCTCGGCCAACGTCACACCAAACTGAATAAAAAGGATGGCTGGACAGTAACAACCAAAGACCGTCGTGCTTCTGCTCAGTGGGAACACACATTGGTCGTTACCGACACTGGCGTCGAAGTATTGACAGCACGCAAAGACGAAAAATATTTCAACGCCTGATACGCGCCACCGTCGTGATGCTCAGCCGGGCTGTTATCAGTTCGAGGTATAGAATCCATAGGATAAGTCGTCATGGGAATGAGTCTGCTGCCAGTACAATCGCGTCATCAAAAGTTCGATAGCGCTGCAGGATTGCTGTCTTTTTTCAAGCAATCTATCGATGATACCCGCAAGAAACTCTACGATCGATTTCAGGCCAACCCTGACACTGTCGAAGAGCTGATTCTCGCTCGCTCCCTAACAATGGACGAGCTACTGGCAATAAGCTGGCAATTCTTCATTGGCAACCAAGCCGGACTCAGTCTGATCGCCGTTGGCGGTTATGGCCGCGAAGAACTCCTGCCCTATTCTGATATCGACGTATTGATTCTCGGCAGTGAAACCGCATTCGAGAGTCAAAAAGATAGCCTCGAAAATTACATCACCTTTCTCTGGGATACCGGCCTCGATATCGGCCACAGCGTACGCACCGCTCAGGAATGCCAGGAACAAGCTCGAAACGATATTACGATCGCCACCAACCTGATGGAATCCCGCGTTCTCTGTGGCGATCCATCACTGCATGACGAGTTACTCCCGCTCATCGCCCCTGAGGCAATCTGGCCCAGTCGAGAATTTTTCAAAGCCAAGTGGGATGAACAGATCGGCCGGCACAAACGCGTCAACAATACAGAATACAATCTTGAACCGAATGTTAAAAACAGCCCGGGCGGGTTGCGCGATATCCAAATGATTGGCTGGGTTGCCAAACGCCACTTCGACAGCACACAGCTTGATGAGCTGGTCGAACACGGATTCATGGCGGCTGAAGAATTCTACATTATGAAATCCGGTCGCACCTTCTTACACCAGGTACGCTTTGCGCTGCATATGCTTGCTGGCCGAGAAGAAGATCGACTGATGTTTGAACATCAGCGAAAAATTGCCGAATTACTGGGCTATGAAGACAACCCTGATAGTCTCGGCATCGAACAAATGATGAAACAGTATTATCGCTGGGTGCTAGCACTCAGTGAGCTGAACGACATGCTAATGCAGTTGTTTGACGAACAGATATTACGGGCCTGTGATGCGGAAGAAATCATGGAAATTAACCCTCGCTTCCGCATTCGAAATCGACAAATTGAAGTCACCAACGAGCGGGTATTTCAACAAAACCCGTCAGCCTTGTTAGAAATGTTTACGCTGATGGCGAAACACGACAATATTGAAGGTGTTCGTGCTCAAACTATCCGCTTGATCCGCGAAAATCGACACCTGATCGATGACGAGTTTCGACAGGAACCGCGTAACAAACAATTATTTCTCGAGTTAGTGCGCTCACCACGCCGAGTTGCATCCATGATTAAGCTCATGAAACGCTACGGCGTTCTGGGCAAATATATCCCGGCATTTGGGCAGATCATCGGGCAGACACAGCTGGATCTTTTCCATATTTACACCGTTGATGCACACACGATAATGGTGCTCAAAAACATGCGCCGCTTCACCTATGAAGACATGCGCGAGCGCTTCCCGATTGCCAATCAAGTAATGCGCCGAATCGAACACAAAGATTTGCTTTACATCGCTTGTCTGTTCCACGATATCGCCAAAGGACGCGGCGGTGATCATTCCACACTCGGCGCTGACGACGCGTTCGAGTTCTGTCGTGAACACGGATTTAATTATCGCGACAGCAACATGGCTGCCTGGCTGGTGAAGTATCACTTGCTGATGTCGCACACTGCTCAGAAAAAAGATCTGACAGATCCGGAAGTTATACGCAAGTTTGCACAGAAAGTCGGCGACATGGATCACCTCGACAACCTCTTTGTGCTAACTGTTGCCGACATTAACGGCACCAACCCAGAGCTTTGGAACTCTTGGCGCGCATCACTGATACGCCAGCTCTATTACGAAACAAAACGGGTATTGCGTCGCGGTATCGGCAATGCCATCAACCGCGAAGATTCAGTCATTGAGACACAAACTGTAGCCAAAGAAAAGCTCATCGACGACGGCGTTACCGAAGCGTCGATCGAAACTATATGGGCCAATGCCGGCGACGATTACTTTCTGCGTGAAACCCCAAATGACATTGTCTGGCATACACAAGCAATCGCGGCGCACCAAACTGCTGATAAACCCTTGGTGCTGATGCGCCAAGCACCGAATTTGATTTTCAACGGAGCCAGCCAGATATTCGTATACACTCGCGACCGAGTGCATACGTTTGCGATCGTCGCCGCAGTGCTGGAACAATTATTCCTGAACATCGTTGACGCCAAGGTCTATTCATCACAAAGCGGCTACACACTAGATACCTTTATGGTGCTAGATGGCAACGGCGAGCCACTCGAGCTATTGGATAATCAAACAGACCGTATCGTCGAAGCTCTGGAAGAAAAACTCACCGAGGAACACGACGACCTTATCAGCTTGGNCAAACGTCGAACGCCGAGACAACTAAAATTTTTCTCTCTGCCGACGCACACATTGATGATGCACGATGACACCAAAGGCCACTCCATACTGGAAGTAACAACCGCAGATCGCCCCGGCCTGCTGGCGATCATCGGCGAGATTTTTGTCGAATTTGGCATAGAGCTGATTAACGCAAAAATTGCGACGCTTGGCGAAAAAGTTGAGGATATTTTCTTCATCACAGACACACATAATCAACCGATTTTGGATGAAGAACTGTGCCAGGCAATACAAGATGAAATTTGCCGCAGACTAGACCTACAGGTTGCCGAGGCCAGCTAACTCGCCTTAAGACGCCGCATAACGCAATAACTTTGATTGATACCCATGAATAACGACCTAAATACACTGCAACCTTACCCATTTGAACGCCTGAATGCGCTCAAAGCCGGTATAACACCTGCTGACAAAGCGCACATCGCACTGTCTATTGGTGAACCAAAGCATGAACCACCAGCATTCGTGCTCAATACACTGCGCGACAACCTCGATCGCATATCGGTTTACCCAAAAACCAAAGGCACCGAGAGCCTCAGAACAGCTATTGCGCGTTGGTTAGAAAATCGTTTCAAACTTGGTGTTCATACTGTTGATGAAAACACGCAGGTTTTACCGCTAAACGGAACCCGCGA
Source organism: BD1-7 clade bacterium (assembly GCA_902705835.1). NCBI lineage: Bacteria > Pseudomonadati > Pseudomonadota > Gammaproteobacteria > Cellvibrionales > Spongiibacteraceae > BD1-7 clade bacterium. Next base: position 88,717 of record CACSIN010000027.1, on the reverse strand, counting down.
AGGTTTGTTTTCATTTATACAAGCCGCGGTTAACCGCAACCATGCAGACACAAAGACCGATAACGCCAAAGTACTCATGCCCAACCCCTTCTATCAGATATATGAAGGCGCGGCTTTGCTGGCAGGCGCTGAACCGGTTTTTCTCAACTGCTTACCCGAAAATAACTACATACCGAATTTTAATGCGATTACCGAGCAAACTTGGCATAACTGCCAAGTCTTGATTCTTTGCTCACCGGGCAACCCGACCGGCGCCGTCATCAGCGAAGAAACACTCATTCAACTCATTACTCTAGCCGATAAATACGATTTTATTATTGCCAGTGATGAGTGCTACTCGGAAATATATTTCGACGAAGAACAACCACCAACCGGGCTCTTAGAAGCCTGCAGAACCATCGGCCGAATGAGTTACGAACGATGCGTGGTTTTTCACTCACTATCCAAACGCTCCANCCTACCCGGATTACGCTCAGGGTTCATTGCGGGCGATGCAAATATTATTAAGGCGTTCCTGCAATATCGAACATACCATGGATGCGCAATGTCTGAGCCTGTGCAAATGGCCAGCACACTGGCATGGTCTGACGAAACACATGTTATTGCCAACCGGCTACTCTACCGACGTAAGTTCGAGCGCTTTCTGGATATTCTGGACGGCTGTCTAGATGTTTCCATGCCCAACGCAGCCTTCTATCTATGGCCACGTTTACCCGACGACGATCAAACGTTCTGCCGTAAACTGTTCGAAGAAGAACACATTACCGCCCTGCCCGGCCAATTTTTATCACGTCAAGCCGAAGGCACGAACCCGGGAGCAAACCATGCACGCCTTGCCTTGGTTGCAACCGAGATCGAATGTGCAGAAGCAGCACAGCGCCTCAAAGCTTTTGTTAACCGTCACTACGGATAATCTATTCGATTGACATCACGATTTCATCAAGAGTAAACAGGGTTACTATGACCACCACCTTGTATGGCATAAAAAACTGCGACACCGTTAAAAAAGCCCGAAAATGGCTGGAAGAAAACACCATTGATTACACCTTCCATGATTTTCGTGTTGATGGCATTAACGCCGACATGATCACTGGCTGGCTGCAACAACAACCGGTTGAAAAACTGGTTAACAAGCGCAGTACCACCTGGAAACAGCTTTCCGACGATGACAAAAACAACCTGAGCGATACTTCAGCAATATCTCTGTGTGTCGCCCACGAAACTCTGGTAAAACGCCCTGTGCTTGATCACAATGGCGACATTCACTTGGGCTTCAAGGCCGCCGATTACACTGCGATATTCGGCAAGTAAACATCGTCAACATTTAAACAATTAGAGAAGTAACTCGAGGATAATCAATGGGCATTTACGCTTTTGGCTTGGGAATAGGCACACAAAACAAGAACGGCGAGTGGCTGGAAGTATTCTACCCTGCACCGCAGTTGGATTTGTCTGAAGATGCCGTAGAAATGATCAAGGCCACCTTATGGTACGAGGGCGAAAACGAGGCCCTTGCTGCGACTCACGAACAGATGCGAGTACTGGCAGAAGGTTTTGCAAAGCTGGGCGACGACGCACTGGCTGAACAAGCAACAACCTTGAGCAAATCCAAGCAGCCTTTAGTAGCAACTATTTTGGCAACCGACGACGCACCAAGTACGGCGCCTGAAGTGTATCTGAAGCTGCATTTGCTCTCTCATCGTATCGTCAAGCCTCATGAAACCCGTCTAGACGGCATGTTTGGCCTNCTGAAAAACACTGCCTGGACTAATGAAGGCGCGATCGACATCGACGAACTGCCTGAGCGTCAACTACAAGCCCGTGTTGAAGGCCGTTTATTGGAAGTTATGTCTGTCGACAAATTCCCTAAAATGGCGAACTACGTGGTTCCTGCCGGCGTTCGCGTTGCGCATACCGCACGCGTACGCTTAGGTGCTTACCTCGGCGAAGGCACCACCATCATGCATGAAGGTTTTGTTAACTTTAATGCTGGTACCGAAGGCACTGCAATGATCGAAGGCCGTATATCTGCCGGCGTTTGGGTCGGCGATGGCTCTGACCTTGGCGGCGGCTGCTCAACCATGGGCACACTGTCTGGCGGCAACAACGTCATTATCAGCGTTGGTAAAGAATGCTTGGTTGGCGCAAACGCCGGTGTTGGCATCCCTCTGGGTGATCGCTGCACCGTAGAAGCGGGCCTTTACGTAACGGCAGGCGCTGTTGTTCACGTATTGGATAGCGATGGAAAAGTGGCTGAAAAGGTCAAAGCTCGCGATTTGGCCAGTAAATCAGACCTGTTGTTCCGTCGCAACTCCGTGACCGGTGCAATCGAAGCACTGACCAATAAGTCTGCAATCGAGCTTAACCACGAGCTTCACGCACACAACTGATGTCAGTAGCGTAAGCTTGAACAACAGTTTCAAGCCTACAGTATCACTGACGACCGGGCCTCAGCACACCGTTGAGCGCCCGTCAAAACCCCATCACATAATGATTCAACCTGCACCTTGATCTTGTCGCACTACCTGAGTGTCAAAGAAGGGTTAGCAGGCATGACAATAGGCTCCCAATGAGTGCAACTCTTGATCTCACCCGGCAACTAATTGAACTGCAATCTGTCACGCCCGAAGACGCGGGCTGCCAGCCCCTGATGATACAAAGACTTGAAGCCATTGGCTTTGAGTGCACTCCCCTGCGCTTCGGCGATGTCGATAACTTTTGGGCAACCTGGGGGGAATCCGGGCCACTACTATGTTTTGCCGGCCATACGGATGTCGTCCCGACCGGCCCTGTTGAAAAATGGCAAAGCCCTCCATTCGTTCCAACCGAACGTGATGGCATGCTCTACGGCCGCGGCACTGCCGATATGAAAGCCAGCCTTGCTGCAATGGTCGTCGCTTGTGAACGTATTGCCGCCGAACATGGCACACCAAAAAACGGCCGCGTTGCATTCTTGATTACCAGCGATGAAGAAGGCCCCGCCATCAATGGTACCGTTAAAATTATTGAGTGGCTCGACGGCAAAGACACGATCGATTATTGCATCGTCGGCGAACCATCTAGCACAGATACTCTCGGCGACGTCATTAAAAACGGCCGACGAGGAAGCCTTGGAGCGGTATTAACCGTCAAAGGCATTCAAGGCCATATCGCCTACCCACACCTGGCGAAAAACCCGATTCATCTGGCCGCGCCTGCATTGGCTGAGCTTGCTGCTGAAACATGGGACAACGGCAATGATTTTTTCCCGGCGACATCATTTCAAATATCAAACATCAACGGCGGAACGGGTGCTACCAATGTGATTCCGGGTGAGGTTGAAGTTGTTTTCAACTTCCGCTTCTCCACAGAGCTCACAGCAGACGTACTCAAAACACGCACCGAAGCGATATTAGACAAACACAATTTTGACTACGATCTCACCTGGAATTTATCCGGCGAACCGTTCCTCACTGCAGAAGGCAACTTGGTTGAAGCTACTGTGAAAGCGATTGAGTCGGTCACCGGCACCAAACCGGTACTATCTACCGCCGGTGGCACTTCTGACGGCCGCTTCATAGCGCCAACAGGTGCGCAAGTTGTTGAGCTTGGCCCAGTGAACGCGACCATTCATAAGATCGATGAGTGTGTGGCGATTGATGCACTTGAACCGCTAACAGCGATGTATCAGGAAATCATTGCGGATCTTACGGTTTAGGCCGAACGCCCTTGCCGTCGACCAATGAATGACAGGCAGATGAACAGACACAAAAAAGGCGCTAATAAGCGCCTTTTTTGATAATACGGTAGAAATCAGTATATGTTATCAGTCTGTATGATCTTCTCTTTTCGAGTAGCGATGCCGAGTTGTACTGACGGGCATTTGATCTCTCAATAAGATAGCTATGAAGACATTACAACGACTTCCGCACAAATCTTAGTGAAGCTGTACCGGCTTCTCTTCATGCTCAACGTGTGTTTCAGCAGTGTTCACTTCAGCAAACGCATTGATACCGGCTTCCAACATTGCTCTAGCGACCAGCATCTTAACGTCGCCCAACATATCCAGCGACTCATCGGAGAAACGAATAGTTACCAGCGCATCGGAATCAGAGGCTTCAGATTCGACGGGTTTTAGCGCAACGTCGCCATCAGCCAACTCAATTATTTCCAACAGTGCGGTCTCATTCACGGGACAGTACCTATATTGCCGATTGAACATCAGCCGTTTTTACACGGCAAAGAGATCCATTCTATACGCCCAAGCCAATGATATCCATGCGTTCTGTATCAAACATCTCAACTTCCGGTGCCAGTAACCGGATGTAACGGTCGAAATAAAGGAACTGTTTAACCAGTAACGTAAATTCGCGTGGGAAGCGGATTCCGTGTCGACTACTGATACTCGAAAAGCTCACAGTAACCTGGCGCCAGAAGCTATCAGGGTCTTCATTATCCAGCAAATCATCGCTCGACAGTTGGCTCCACAGCTTGCGTAAATCTTCAGCAAACAGCTTCAGGTCAACTTCCTTGCGAGTTGCACCGATCTTGGTTAACGCGAGAGCGACCCCATCGAAGTCTTCCGCGGGAATACAAACGGCAAACGACATCAAGCCTTCCCATGTGCACTCTGACAAACGACCGACAATACCAAAATCGATAAAGCCAACACGCCCATCGTTGAGCATCATGCAGTTACCGGCGTGCAAATCAGCGTGATAAATCTGACACTGCTTGAGACTCATAAACCAAGTATCCAGTGCTTTGACCAATGCGACTTCGGGATCCGTGGTTATCGCTCTTATGCCATCAACATCCGTCAACGGCACGCCATAAAAACGCTCCATCACCAATATTTTTTCGGTCGACAGATCACGATACACTGCCGGAACAGCAACATGTTCAATATGATTGCCTTTGAGGAATCGATCGAATTCCTCGATATTATCGGCTTCTTGATAGAAATCACATTCTTCCAACATGCCGTTACGTATCTCTTGAACGATATCCAGCATGGAAGATTTCCATGCCTTAGTGTTCAGCATCTCAAGCAATTGGGTAGCGAAATACAAAAATTGAAAATCTGTCTCGAGAATCTCTCTTACACCTGGCTTCTGGATCTTGATGACAACTTTATCGCCATTGATCAACTCTGCCGCATGAACCTGAGCAATCGAGGCGGATGCTAACGGCGTACGTTCAATCTTCTTAAAACGGGTTTTGAGACGTGTCCCCAGCTCTTCTTCAAGCAAAGGCTCCAGCTCTTCAAACGGCAACGTGCGCGTTTGATCGAGACAAAATTGAAACGCTTCGACATATTCATCAGGAAATAACGTCGGAGAGCTGGCAACCAGCTGCCCTAATTTGATGTAGGTAGACCCCAAATCCTGCATGGTATCACGCAGCATGATGGGTAAGGTTTCACGGTGAGTTCGCTGGTTACGGAGCCAACGAAAAGCCAGCTTGTTGACCGCAAGACTGGTTTGGCCAATCCGTTTGGCCGATCGCATCGTGGTAATCACTTCCTGAAGCATGTCAAAAATCCAATGGGAATATCGAAATGGGGTGGCAGCTATCCGACGTCAGGCATCCTCAGCCATATCGGTCGCGCCCTGTTGAGTGCCCGACTATCCGGTTTGAATTCGGGAATCGAACCTGTCATTTTTCTGAAAAGTCAGCGGATTGCAAGTGAGGAAATCGTTTTTCACCCTCATGCAATCGATATTTCGGCCTCTGCAAGGTGCTGGGCGATGCACTGCAATAGCTCTTGGGTATCAACAGGCTTCGACAAATAGCCGGTTGCTCCGGCCTTCAGGCACTTCTCCCGATCGCCGACCATCGCCTTGGCAGTTAAGGCAACGATGGGTAACGCCGTGTTTTTAAGACCACGACGAACCTTCTCCAATACCTCATAACCGTCCATGTTTGGCATCATAATGTCGAGAAGCATGATCTGAATATCAGGGATTTTTTGCAATTTCTCTATTGCGTCGACGCCGCTACCAGCCAGAACAAGCTCACATCCATAGCGCTGCAATGCTGCCGAGATCGAATATAAATTACGTTCGTCATCGTCGACCAGTAATATTTTACAGCCATCGAGCACGCTTAAATATTCCGCTGGGGTCGCTAGCGTCGGTGCAGTTACCCGGATCTGCTCAATAACATCCACGACACGCGTAACCGATGTAGGGCTCTTAGGAATAATCTCATTGGTATACATCATGACATCTTCCAACTCACTACCCTCAAGATCCTGTGCGGTAAACACAAATAAGGGAGTCTTGTCATAACCGCTAGACCGACGAATCAAAGACAGTAATCGGGTACCGGAATAATCTGGCAAGTTGAGATCCACAATAAGCACATCAAACTCTCGCTCCTGCAACAATGCCAAAGCTCTCGCACCGTCTTCGGCAACAGCCAGCTCAAAACCGGCTTTTTTAAAGACCGTCTTAAAGACTTGATGAAATACCGGGTTATCCTCAATTAATAGGGCTCGAACCGTTGGCGAGTCGATGGTTACGGCGGGCAGATTTTCTGCGGGTGCTACATTGGCAATTAAAGCCTTCGGCACACTCTCCCTCGCATCCAGAGGCACCAGAAGCGTAAATGTCGCGCCTTGATTTTCACCGTCTGAATGCAGCTGAATCTCACCACCGAGCAATATTGCAAGCTCTTTAGAGATTGTTAGCCCCAACCCTGTGCCGCCATGACGACGACTTGTAGTGCCATCCGCTTGCTCAAACGCATTGAAAACACGCTCTTGAACATTCCGACTAATGCCTATCCCGGTATCCCTAACAGTCACCATAAAGCTGTTATCCAAAGACAGCGATTTTGAACGAAAACGCGTTTCGTCATCTGGCATAGCGAAGCCGACGTACACACCGCCCACGTTGGTGAACTTAATTGCGTTGGAAATAAAGTTCCGAACAATCTGTTTAACACGCTGCGAATCGGTAAAAATGGTTTCAGGCACATTGGGTGCAACATCAACTTGATACTCGAGGCCTTTGTTTCTCGCAATGATTTCGGCGCCGGGAACCAGCGATTGTGCCAATTGGCGAATCCGCACAGGCTCAAGAACAATATCCATTTTGCCCTCTTCCACTTTACTGAGGTCAAGAATATCGTTAATGAGGGTCAGCAATTCGGTACCTGCGGTATAAATAACCTCAGCGTGTTGTACCTCGTCAGAACCCAAATTCGAATGACTATTGTCTTTTAATGATTCAGACAAAATCAAAATGCTATTCAACGGCGTGCGTAATTCATGAGACATGGTCGACAGGAACTGTGACTTGTATTTACCACTGAGCTCAAGCGCTTGAGATTTTTCTAGCAGCTCACCACGTGAATCCTCCAACTGGCTATTTTGCATATCCAGCTCCTTCGTTCGCTCTTCCAGCTTGCGGTTAATGTCTCCGAGCTTTTCTCGCTGGTTTTGTAATTCTCTGGCTTGCTCTTGGGTTTGCTTCAACATCAGCGAAACCTTGAGCCTTGACTGAGCTGAGTTAACCGAGATTGCGATGGCGTCATTACAACGACGCATCAAATAGAGATCGTCTTCTGAAAAACGTCTGAACGCAGCGATCTCTATCAGGCCTTTTAACCCGCCCTCAAAAAGGATGGGAACCAGCATTAACGTACGTGGACGAGCTTGCCCGAGACCAGAGCTGATTTGCACGTATTCGTCGGGTACATCGTCGATAATCCGGGGCTTTTTTTCAACCGCGACCTGCCCAACAAGGGTATCGCGAATGTCAAAACAGGTTTGGTGTGTATCATCAATGCGATAGGCATAACTGGCTACCATTTCGAGATGATTGCTATCGAGCAAATAGAATGCGCCTATTTGCGCGTAAAAATGGCGACACAAGTATTCAAGAACACCATGTGTTAACTGGTCCAAGGTTTTGTCACCACGCATGGTTTCATTCAACCCGCCCAGAAAATCCTGCACACTTTCGCGCTGTTGGTTATCTTCACTTTGCGTTGTTAATGCATCGCGCATTGCATGCAACGACCGCATTAGCTGACCTGTTTCATCTTGCGCAACAGTTTGAATTTGCTGAGTCAGATTACCACTGGCAATTTGTTCCGCCACATTCACAGCATTGCCAAATGCACTGATGAGATTACGAATAATAAGGATGGAGAACACACCAAGAACCAGCGTCAGTATGGCACCGAGAACCAAACCAAACTGAACCATGTAGGCTTCTTCTGCTTCAATCTTGTTGAGCTGATTTTCAAATGCTCGGTATCGATCCTCAAGATATCGACTTTGAGCATCTTCATAGCGCTCCCGTAAAAGCCCTATTTGCGCATACCCCTCAAGCGTGCGCTCGTAGTCAACGGCATTCCCTAAAACGGCAACAGTATGGCTGGAGGTTTTGTCGATATAACTATTAAAAAGACTATAGAGTTCGTGAAATAATAGGTCTTCAATATTATAAGTTTGTCGTAGCGTTTCGAAATCCAGCTTCATACGTCGGGCACGACCGTCTGCTTCAATCAGCAGATCCATATCTGCTTCCGCAAGCGATGACTGGTACAGCTTGTCGAGTTCGGAAAAATTAACCTGGATGTCATTGGAGAACTTCAGAATAGCAAAGTCGTCAGTGCGTATCTGTTGTAGCTGATCACGAATACTGATGGACATGCGATAGCTTGCAGCTTGGTAAACTACAAAACCGATAAAACCAATCAGCGCAATAAAGCCAATTTTATATCGAATAGAAAGGCGACTTAACACACGTACTCCTGAATTTCCTTGTGCGTGCTATGCATTCGCAAGCCCTGCAAACGCGAACAATGTGTATCGTTATAATCTTGAAACAATGTCACGTAAATAACCAATGATTACAATGCCTAAAATAGTTAGCTTCGACATTGTAACCTAACTTTCCCCAGAGGATGATATTTCGCAGCCGTTGACACGGAAATTTCACCAATTTACGACCAGAGACCACTAACAGTTACTTGATTAAAACAGGGTTTTCATCGTCCCACCATCAGCCACTAGGGTTGCACCGGTGATATAGCTTGCGCATCCAGAAAGAAGAAAAGCTGCAGCGTCAGCAAACTCCGCCGGATCACCGTATCGGCCAAGGGGAATCTGTGATGCTGTTGCCTGATGCTGCGCCTCAATACTTCGGCCATGTGCTTGCGCCTGAACTTCATCCAAGTGCTTCATGCGATCTGTCGCTATCAATCCTGGCACGAGGTTATTGAATCGCACCCCATGCTTTGCTTCTGTTTTTGACAACGATTTTGCCAAGCTCGTTACGCCTGAACGCATGACATTCGATAATAACAGGAAATCGATAGGCTCCTTCACCGACGAGGAGGTTAACGTCACAATCGACCCTTTTGACGCTCGTAGTGCTGGCAATGCAGCCCGAATCAAACGAATGGCGGACATCAACGTTAAGTTGAAGGCGGCCAACCAATCTTCATCACTGAAATCGTCAAAGCGTCCTGCCAGTGGCCCTCCGGCATTCACAACAAGCCCGTCAATTACTCCATAACGATTTTCAACAGTGGTCACCCAACGAGTAACATCTTGCGCAAGGCGAACATCACAAACAGCGGCATAAACTGCCTCTGGTGTCTGCGCCACGGCAGTAAGTTTTTCACCGGCAGCCTCAATCCGAGCGGCATCACTACCGCTAATGGCAACATTCGCCCCTTCACGCACTAAACGCTCGGCAATGGCAAATCCCAAGCCTTTACTCGCACCGGCTACAAGAAAGGTTTTACCCGCTATTTGAAGATCCATCATTTCTCCGATGTCGTAAAAACACGTGTGTAACAACGAAAGCTCATTCACTTACCCAAGCTCACGAGAAGCGGCTAGTGAACATTGCGAGTCGATAAAATAATCAAGCTTCGCGTAGCAACTCCATCGGTGTTGTACTGACAACACGACGTGCGCTCAAATATCCACCCGCCCCAACCATAACAACCCCCATGACCGGCGCAATCCACCAGATTTCAGGGTGCAGAGCAAAATCCAGCTTAAACACAAAGGCTTGCAAAACAACCAGTATCAATTCGCTCATAATCGTAGCAACCAGCCCGGCAATAAAACCCAACAGCGCAAATTCGCACAGTAAGCTGCCAATAATTAAACCGCGCTTGCCTCCCAAGGCACGAATAATGGTGTTTTCTTTGGTACGCAGATCCAACCCTGCCTGCACAGTGGCCCACATCACAACCAATGCACCAACCATCACGAATACAAGCACAAGCTGCAGTGCCTGCGATACATGATGAACAATTGAGCGAATTTGCTGGATCACCGCTGCTACATCAATTACCACTGAAGTAGGAATCATCGTCATGACCTGATTGACCTCGGCTTTCCGATCATCCGGAACCCAAAAACTGGTCATATAGGTATGTGCCATATGATCCAGCGCCCTAGGCGCAAACATCATGTAAAAATTGGGGTGCATACGGTCCCATTCAACTTCGCGAATACTGGTGACTCGTGCACTAACCAGCTCTGCAGTCACCATAAAGCTCAGCTCGTCACCCATGACGATATTCAGCCGTTCAGCCAGTTGAGACTCTACCGAAACACCCAGAATCGGCTCGACCCTAGTAGCGGTATCTTCGGTGTTTATTACATCTCCGATAATCTCAGCATCTTCAACTCGTTCAATAACTGCTTCACTCTCAACGAGTCCACTGTCAGCAAACCACTCGCCTTCAACAATGGCGTTGTCGGCCGGCAATTGGGACGACCATGACAGATTAAGTTCTCGATTAGCACCGGAGCGCTGGAATACCTCTTTACTCACACGGTCTGTTACTGGCGTTCCATTCACTTCAATCAAGCGACCACGCAACATTGGATACACAGCCACAGGCTCAGATTCCAGCCCAAGCTGCACAAGCCAGTCATCAAATATCGCTAATTCATGTTTCTGAAGATTAACAATGAAGTGATTGGGTGTTTTTTCGGGCAACTGATTTTGCCATTGTGTAAAAAGCGAATCTCGTACGCCGATCAAAGTAACTAACAACATCAATGCCGTTGCAAATACCGCTACTTGAACCACGTTAGTGGTCATGCGTCGTTGAATGTTCGCTTTCGCCAATGACCAAAATGAACCTGCTCTTAACCCCTTGCCAAGCAGATAACCAAGCAAAAATCGAACCGGCAGCGCAACAATAAATACCAGCAAAACAAGACCTGCGAGCATGAGCAAAGACAAAATCGGAGAGCGTGTATATATGATTAACAGTGCAACCAGACCAATCCCAGCAACGGCTAGAGAACGCCAAACAACGGGAATATCAGCCGTTGCATCCAGCTGAAATATTCGAACGGCAGGAATATTTTTCAACGTAATCAACGGCGGAAGCGCAAAGCACCCAAGGCTGATTAACGCGCACACACCGCCTAAAATAAAGGGCTGAAGCGAAATAGCTGGCATCGCCACATCCAGCGACGCTGTAGCATAACGGATAACAACTTCCTGCAATCCATAAGCCATCAAAGAACCCACTGCCGTCACTCCTAACCAAAGGAAGACCAACATCGTCAGATACAAATTTTGAATACGCTGTGACGTCATGCCCAGAGTTTTAAGCACAGCGACCTGTTTAATGTGCTGCCGTGCATACCGGCTGCTCGCCATGGCAATAGCAATGCTCGCCAACACAACCACAATACTGCTCGCCAACAGAAAAAACCGCTTAGCCCGCTCAAGCGATGTCGCTACTGTCGGCTGAGACTTTTCAAGATCCAACCATCGCTGACTATCACTCAGCTGCGGCAACAACCAATCTTCGTAGTCGCTAATCGCATTGGTATCGCCGGCAAACAGGTAACGATAGGTTAATCGTGAGCCCGGCTGAATAACATTCGTTGCGGGCACATCATCGAGATGCATCAAAACGCGGCTGCCCATCGTAATAAATCCAGCACCTCGATCAGGCTCAGCGACTAACAAACGATTCACCCGTAACAGTGCATCACCAATATAAACCGGGTCACCCACCTTCAGCCTCAGCTGCTGCCAGAGGCGTTGTTCAAGCCATATTGTGCCAAGTTCGGGGCCTTGTTGACTGGTGATTTCAGGGCCATCGATACCCTCTCGATAGGTTAATTCCCCTATCAATGGATACTGATCGCTCGCAGCCTTAACACTAACAAGTACCGGTTCGTCATCTTTATAAAGCATGGAACGAAAAGATAAATGGCTAGCCTGCTGCAAACCGAGTTCAGTCGCCTTTTCCAATAATTCCGGGCTTGCAGGATAAGGGTCCGACAGGACACGGTCTGCGGCCAAAAATTGGCTGCTCTGCCCCACCAACATAACCTCGAGTCGAGAAACAAAGGCACTCAACCCGGCAACAACCGTTACCGATAAGATCAACGCAATAACTAAAAGCTGAAGCCTGTTGCTACGCCAATCTGTCGCCAACTGTTTCAACGCAAGTTTTGTTTCTGATGCAGACATACCACCTCTCACCCTTCTCACCCCCCTGAAGTGGCCTGACCGTGGTTTTTATCACGACCACCACCAACATCAGATAAACGACCTCGCTCGATAACCAAATGACGCTGGCACAACGCAGCGAGTCGTTCTTCGTGCGTCACCATGACCAGAGTTGCCTGAGAGGATTGGTTTAACGCAAACAGCAACTCGATAATTTTTTCACCGGTCGCAGCATCCAGATTACCCGTCGGCTCATCGGCGAATAGGTATTTGGGGCGAGAGGCAAACGCACGGGCAATAGCGACACGCTGTTGTTCTCCGCCAGACAACTGCGTCGGGTGGTGGCGCAAGCGATGACCCAACCCCACCTGTTCAAGAAATGCTTCGGCTTCGCCACGCGCGTTAACCACACCCGCTAACTCCAAGGGCAACATCACGTTATCCAGTGCAGATAAACCAGCCAGCAAATGAAAAGATTGGAATACAAAGCCGACTTGCGCAGCGCGAAATTCAGCCCGCTGGTCTTCGGTCATTGCACTGATACATTGACTATCGATACGAATATTACCGGTTGATGGTACATCAAGACCTGCCAACATCCCCAAAAGCGTCGTTTTACCGGAACCTGAACTGCCTGTAATAGCAACGGTTTCACCGTCATTGATCTGAAGGTTTATATCACTGAGAATGTGTAATTGCTCATCACCCGTTACGACCTGGTGCGAAAGATCATCAACCTGAATCATAGTGCTCCCGAATCAAAGGAATATTGCTGTCGACGCATTGTACGTTGAGTCATGCGATAGACGTCAGCCTTGATCACAAAAAAACCGCTCCATTGCGTAATTTTAAGAATATTATCCTGCTCGATGGCAGTGGCTAATCACTGACTACCGTCTTTTTTGTGGCATAATTTCCTATTGGATGCCTACTCAGCTCGCGCTCGCATCAATCAAACACCGTTTACGCTTGCTGTTATTCGCTAAGATCGGCAAATAGTCGGGTACAGAACCGCCCGACACAATCAATCAGGATCATCAGCCTATATGATACCCCGCACAGCATCTCACCGTTCACCAAATGCATTCATTTTGCTTACGTTTTTCATTCTCTCGCTGATCAGCGCGCAAGCCTGTGCAACACGCATTCTGGTTTACGGAGACAGCCTTAGTGCCGGATTCGGTCTGGAACATAAACAAGATTGGCCAACCTTGTTGCAACAGAATTTGGATAAATCTGCCCCGAACACGTTCATAGTAATCAATACAAGCATCAGTGGAGAAACAACCACCGGCGGATTATTGCGCTTGCAAAACAATCTGAACAAACACAAGCCAGACGTCATTGTGCTGGAGCTCGGCGCCAATGATGGATTGCGTGGTAACTCACTAAAAACCATGCGCCAAAACCTGAATGAAATGATCGACAAAAGCCAGGCAGCTGGGGCGGATGTACTATTGGTCGGCATGCATATTCCACCGAACTACGGCAGTCGCTACAGCAAAGCCTTTAACGAAAGCTTCAGTCACATCGCCGATCAACGAAACATCATATTGATGCCCTTCCTTCTCGATGAAGTGGCACTTGAACCCAGCCTTATGCAGCAGGATGGCCTCCACCCTAATGCCGAAGCACAACCTACTATCGCGCGTAACGTATTGAAATATCTAAAACCGCTGTTGCAGCAGCCCGAATAAGATGGCACATTTAGCAACATAACAACACCAACAATTCTGAGGACAGACATGAGCACCACTTACAAACTTCAGCACGATGTTGACACCGTTATTGACATGCTGTGTGATCCTGACTTCCTGGTAGAACGCTCTATCGATTTGGGCGAATTGAGCGCTGACGCAGAAGTTGAAGAAGAAGGTTCTAAAATTATTATTTCGATGCGTCGCGAAGTCACACGTGACTTACCCAAATTCCTGGCAAAACTATTTAACCCTCAGCAAGTCCTGCATCTGACTGAAACTTGGCAGCAAGTTGGCGACAATTTTGTCGGGAAATCAGAATTCACCGTTGAAGGCCAGCCCGTAAAAGTAAACACAGATATGACACTGAAACCATCAGGTGATGGCTGTGAATACACAATCAGCTATAAAGCAAAAGCCGATATCCCTTTGGTAGGTGGTAAAGTTGAGAAGTTTATCGTTTCTAACTGCGAAGAAGGCACACAGAAAGAAATCGATTTTCTTACAAAGCGTCTTGCCGGATAATAGTCGACTTTATGTATGAGACGAATTGAATCGGTAGCCTGATTCAATTCGTTTGAATCGATTTTCGGCTCGTGATTTCGGGGTAAGCTGGCTCCGAAGCCATAGATGAATCAGGCGATCGATTACAATTGCTTGTCCACTACACTGCGCTCAATTCCAATATCATAAACCGTATTCAGGGTTCGAATGCGGCAAATAGAAAAGGATCCTCTATGACGCCCCTCCCCGCATCAAGCAGGTATTGGAACAGCGGGCGCTGCAGATCCCATCTTATCCGTCAGTATTCGACCTTCCTGCAATTCACTCTACTTCTATTATTTACGGCCTGGGTTACACCAACATTAGCCAACGCGCGAACTGTTCTGGACGTTAATTCCATTACCGATGATTCCGCCACAAGAATGCTGAATTACATCAGTATTATTCAACCCGACACGTCGATAAAAACGCCCAAAGAGGTTGAACAGTTAACCGGGTGGATGTCCGCTAGAGAAGCGCAGCTAACCAACTTCAGTGGCGCATCCTGGAGCCGTTTCACGCTAGCTAACACTGGCAATAAAGATCGACAGATTTTACTCCTTCAACAAAACCCGCAACTTCGCGACATTACGCTGTGGGAGAAACAAGGAGATACCTTCATCCCCCTTTTTGAAGTCGGCGAAATGTTCCCGTTCGCAGAACGCCCGATCGACTATCACCTGTTTCTGTTACCCCTCACAATCAAAGCCGGATCCAGCCAAACCTTCTACCTCTATTCGAGCATCGCTGCTTACGATAACACCCATCGATTGTACCTGTGGGACCGCCAACAATTCTTTGAATCAGTAAAGAAGATGGATCTTTGGGAGCTGTTCTATTTCGGCATCATATTCGTGATGATTTGCTATAACCTCGTTATTTTTGTCATGACCAAAGACAAAAGCTACCTCTATTACAGTCTCTATGTAACCGGAGCAATGGCGGTATTTTTAAGTGTCACCGGCTGGGGCTATCAGCTCGTGTGGCCCAATACCACGCTATTCAACCAACGTATTTCTTATACGGGCATGGCAGTGATGTTTTCGTTTGCTGGGTGGTTCAGTATTGAGTTCTTATCCCTTCGGCAGCACTTTCCACGACTTGCAAGCGTACTTAGTGCGCTATGTGTTAGCTGCTACGCGGTTCTTTTTATCTATCTCACCACCCCGTTTGACAACAAGTACTTTTTGGTAAGGGTCTTGTCAGTGATCTCAATACCGATCTTTATGCTGTGCTGGACAGCAGGCGTTATGACATGGATAAAGGTCGGCGATACACCCTCCAGAATTTTCACTAGTGCCTGGAGCATCCTGATTCTGATGTCGATCCTGACGTTAGCACATGAGGCCATCTATCCTATTTTCCCTGTGTCGATTTTCGTTACGGTACAGATTTCTCATGCGTTAGAAGTCGTCGCTCTATCCATGGCGCTTGCCAATCGCATCACTCAGTTGAAAATCAACGAGAGCTTCGCCAACGCAAAAGCCGATTCGAAATCGAAGTTTCTGGCGCGAATGAGCCACGAAATTCGAACACCTATGAACGGTATATTAGGGATATCCGACCTGCTATCCAGGCGCTTGAATGATAAAACCGACAAACACTACATTGATATTATTCACGGCAGCGCAAAATCGTTAGAGAAAATCATCAATGATATTCTAGATTACTCAAAGGTCGAGGCCGGTAAACTCGAACTGGAACAAAAGCCGTTCAACTTGAGACATCTAGTCAGGGATGTCTGCGACATGTTTGAATTGGAGTGCCATGAAAAGAGCTTGGTACTGAAAGTACAAATCCACGATAACGTCGCGGATTTCTATATCGGTGACGCAACCCGAGTAAGACAGCTGCTCATCAACCTGCTCGGCAACGCCATCAAATATACCCATGACGGGCAGGTAAAAATCAAGGTATCGGACAACAAGTACTTGCGTTTCGATGTTAGTGATACCGGGATAGGCATTGCACCAGAAGATCTAGAACGCCTATTTGCTCCTTTTGAACAAGCCATCAGCAACAACCTAGGCCGCGACAGCAGCACCGGGCTGGGTCTCGCTATCTGTTCAGAGCTCGCTGCACTGATGAATGGCAGCATCCAGGTTCAATCACGCGTCAGCCACGGCTCCGTTTTCTCACTTAACTTGCCGCTGCCGATCACTCTGGATCCGAAACTGGTGGAGACCACAGATATTGAAGAAGACAAACACGCACCACTTAATTTCAATCGCATATTGATCGCGGAAGACAATCAGGTTAATAAAATGGTGATCAGTAGTATTCTCGCGAATTTGGGTGTGCCTTGCCATATTGAAGCAAACGGGGAAGAAACACTGAAGTACTACCAAATGAATGCTCAAGATGTCGATGTCATTCTTATGGATTGTGAAATGCCAACTATGAATGGGTTCGAAGCGACACGCGCGATAAGAGCATTTGAACAACAACAAGACTTGAAGCCAACCCCTATCATTGCGCTGACAGCCCACACTTGGCATCAAGAACTGCAACAATGTTATCAGGCAGGCATGGATGATTTGTTATTAAAACCAATTACAAAAGCATCTGTACGTAAGGTCCTAGCACTCTATCAACCTGCATCAGAAAATCAGCAGAGTGCCAAAGATACGCACCCTATTGTATCAATGTCGCCCCAATAACAAAGAACTTCAGCAGTGGGAATGCCCAAATACTGGCTATCATAGAATGAACCACAAAGCGCGGCCAAGTACGTCGACTATGAATAAGGTAGTAAAACAGCGGTACCCATACCCAAGGTATAATAAGTGCGGCAATTGAAATACGTATCAGCGGTGCAACAGGCAAGTGAATCGACACCCACAGTGCACTCAGCAACACCAGCGCAAAGCTAACAGATGCGGATATAACAATATGCAAAACTTCCTTCTGTTTATCCATTGAAGCCCCCCGACTCAAAAGACAAATAGACCCCGCATATCCCTATCGCGAAACTAGACGCAATCATAAGACAACCTGATTGCAAGATTATTACGTTCCGTTAGGCACAGAACGAGCTAAACCTTTGTTTTTCATATAGAAGAAAGGCAAGCTTTGTGCCAACGCAGGCATTCTAATGAGAACGACCGCTTAATCAACATATTAATATCGTTAGTTCGATAATTATCGTATCAACGATAAACACTGAGCGTTTCTAAGTTATGCAAACGTTTATATTCAGCTTGCGAATCACGATGAGCATGAATACGCTCCATTTTTCCTCTTATTAATCATATGGTTAGATGCGTTATTTCGTATTTGCTAAAAAACACTTTAATCTGGCACAAAAAAGCCGGTAAAACTGCGTTTTACCGGCTTTCTCTGACAGGTAGTGGTTGGTTACTTAGCTTTCTACGGTGCTTAATCTAGGCACTCGGAGCTGATCGCGTGCATCATTTTGGGCAATCCAAGAATATGACTCCCAAGAACAGGCTTACCGGTCGTCAGAATTGCAGCAGAGATATTCCGCTGTGGATCAGCCCAACAAAAGATATTCGAGAAACCAAGGTGTCCAAATGCATTGTGCGTGTCCAATCCGTACATCCCCGCAGGCTTGCCACCCAACATGAAACCAGCGCTAAAACGCATGGGTAAAAAGATACCTTTATCCAAGCGCGTTTTCCCCGCCTCCTTCACTGCAATGTCGACAGTCTCAGGTTTCAATATCTGACGACCTTCGTATTCACCGCGATCTAACAACATTTGATAAAAGCGACCAATCTCTTCTGCCGTCGTATATAGGTTGGCAGAGGGTATAACCGAAGTCATAAAATCGTCGGAGTTACTCAATAATGCAGCTTCCTCAATTGACACTCCCAGCGCTTTCTCAAGCACATTGCCAATTAGCTTGCCGTTGCGCATGCCGGATACATAGTTCCGAGCAACATCTGCCTTGTTATTCTTACTAACGCCGAATGAAAAGTTTGTCATTCCCATCGGCTCTGCAAATTTTTCAAACAGATACTCATTGATGGTTTTGCCAGTGATTGTGCGAATTAACTCATCGGCAATAAAGCCGCTGGTAATTGCATGGTATGCCTGAACACGACCTTCTGGGCAAAGAGATTCGGTGTTGTATATCAATTCCAGTACGGCATCACGGTCAAAAACGGTGTCCAGTGGCACATCCGCATCAATCACAGGGAAACCACCCCGATGAGATAACATTTGGAAAATCGATATTTTATCTTTACCAAATCGACCAAATTCAGGCAAATAGTATGCGACTGGATTTAGCAGGTTTACATAACCTTCTTCTGCCAATTTATGTACCAACATAGCCATCACAGCTTTGGACGCAGAGTAAAGACAAATTGGCGTATCAACCGTCATCGGAACCGGAGATTCCAAGGCTTCAACTGGGTCGACACCTTTGGCATATCCTATTGATCGATTTAACACAACCTTACCGTTTTTACGCAAACACACAGACATCGCCGGGTGCATGCCTGTCCGGTAAAAGTCTTCAAATGAACGCCAGATAGTATTAACGGACGACTGAGACAAACCCGCCTGTTCAGCCTCCACTTCGGAGTCGTCATCAATATCGATCAAGGGCGTCAGATTTTCGGGCACATCGATGGCACGAAAGAAGTCACGGGTTTTTTTCTTGAAATAGGGAGGTATATACATGGAATAAATATATCCTGAATTCAACGGGTCTGAATTATAAGGCAACTATCTTAACCGAAGATTCACAGCAAAGGTTAATCGTTATTGTAAGCAGCCACCCAATAACACAGCACTCAGCTTGAAACGCACCAAACCTCAACGTAACAAGACCAAACAACGCCAACAAAAAAGCCGGGATAAACCCGGCTTTTTCAACTAGCTGAAAGGCAAAATCAACCCTCAGCCTTTTCCTTATCAGCAAGTTCGTCCGCCATCTCACGCAGCTTGTTTTTAGCAACTTTTTCAAGCGTAGCGCGCGGCATTTCTTCAACAAAGTAGATCGACTTAGGGCGTTTAAAATCAGCCAAGCCTTCTTCACAGCCCTTCATAATTTTCTCTGTGATCTCTTCTTCAGTCAGCTGAGTCCAAGCACTCTTGATCGCAAATACCACAGGCACTTCATCCAGCATGTCATGTTTCTGAGCAACAATCGCATGCTCCTCAAGAACACCCATACCCAACAATTCACCGATGAACTCTTCCACCTGACGCGCAGAGACGTTTTCGCCGCCAACTTTCAATACATCTTTGTCACGGTCAGCGAAATACATATAACCGTCTTCACCCAAGCGTGCCTGGTCACCTGTCATGAACCAACCGTCGTCAGTAAAGCTCTTATCCATAGCTTCCTGATTTTTGTAGTATTCCAAGAAGATATGAACACCACGTGTACCACGAATATACAAATCACCGTTTTCACCGATGTCGCAGTATTCGCCCGTCTCAGGATTCATAATGGCAAATTCATAGCCTGGGCTCGGAATACCAATGTTCATTTCCGGGCAATCTTGAGGCAAGAATGAACGCGTCGCATGAGTTACCGTTTCAGTCATTCCCCACGTCGCGAATGTTGGAACCTTCCAGTAGTTTTCAACATTGTGCAGTTTCACACCCGTCGACCAGCTTTTGTAGGAATGCTCAGGAATTTCTTGTGCGCCAATTGCTTTGAAGCAGAATGGAATCATCGAAGCGCGTGTGCACTTATGCTTCAAAGAAACTTCCCAAAAACGTGATGATGAAAACTTAGGCTGCAACACAACAGTACCGCCAGCCCAAGCCATGGTCCAGAATGTCCAGCTTTGCGCGTTCACGTGGAAACAAGGCAAATAGCACAAGTAAACATCTGAGCTATCGATATCCAAGTTTTGAGCACCATTCATGCCACCCCACATTGCGTTTGCATGTGTGTGAACAACCGCTTTCGGACGAGACGTGGTGCCAGAGGTAAACTGGATACCTACAGGTAGCATTGGCTCAACAGGGCGCTCTGGAGCAACATCACCAAAACCGTATAAACTCGCCCAGCCGTCATAGCGGTGATCTTTTTGATCATCTGCAGCAGGCTCACCAGAGTTATCATCGGTAACAATAAACCAAGGCAGACTGGTCGCATTTTTCGCCAGTTCTTTAATAAATTTTGGTTGAGTAATACAACCAACAGCGTCTGAATGCTCGGCAAAATAAGTAAGCTCATCCCCAACACAGCGAGTATTGGTAGTTACTGCACAAGAACCAACAATGGCAGATGCATACCAAGCAATCATCATTTCAGGGCTGTTTTCAGAATGAATCAGCAACTTGTCGCCTTTCTTAACACCCTTCTCGATCAGGCCACATGCAACTTTGTTGATTTCTTCCCAAAAGCCTTGGTATGTCCAAGTTTTGGTATTACCGTCTTTTGGCTCCCAGATCAGGAACTCTTTTTCAGGCGTTTGCTCAGCCCACTTCTTCATCAACCATGGAACATCTTTACCTGCAAAGGTATACAGCTGTGCAGAATAAGTCGCATCAAATTTTGGCGTTGCCATTGTCATTCCTTACCTTTGTTATGTTAACAGTCACATCAAAAGCACACTTAGTCGTCATCGGCCAACCGCAACAAGGGCCGTACGCCTGCAGAGTGCAAGCCCAACTGAATATGTAAGGTGGTCTGTGACTGTGAATTTCAAGCATGCGGAAAACACTTTAACGCTCGATTGTAACGGATTTTGCTAGCAGGAGAACGTCAAAAGGGTTTAATTTCATGTCATAACTGATCATCCCGCCTGAACTCATTGACGAAGGATCATGTATAGGAAAAACGGGGCAGCCCAGAGTTCAATCTGCACCACCGATCCATAGAACGAAAGACAGTCACCTCAATAAAGAGCTAGCTAGGATGGCAAAAAAGAAACACTGGGACGTTTCACCGGTAGAAGACGAAGGATGTTTCTAAGCTACTGGGAGAGAAAATTCAGAGATTCAACAACAAGCAACAAGCAACAAGCAACAAGCAACAAGCAACAAGCCAACAAATATAAAATGCGCCGACTTTAATCTTGTCCGGCGCATTTACGGGCTTTACTGAGGAAGGATAAGCAAGTTACTTTGCCTGGATGCTCACAAGATAGTCAACAAGGTTAAGAATCCGCACTTTAACGACAGCTTCCTGATGCATCACATCACCAGCTGTACTGCCAGGGTTCTCAGCCATGAAAACACGCCCCCAAACCGGCATGCCTTTATCTGAATGTGGGCGAACCTTGCCCTTTTCTACACGACCGTCAAGTAGACTACGAATACGCGAATACGGAAAATATCCACCATTGTTCTTCGAAAGCATGGTCAGATCTATCGGCTTGAGATTTTCCGCTTGAGCCTGTGGCCCCATACCCTTCCCATCAGCGCCATGACAAGCAGCACAGTATTCCTGATATTCAATACTACCGGCATCGGCAGCAAGAACCGGCGTAGCGAGCACACCAGCGAGTGCGGGTGCAAGCATCCATTTGGTTACAGAATTCAGACGAAGTTTTAACATAATAAATCCCTATTAATCCCCAATTTACCCAATATAGCCCGACAACGGGCCACAGCTTAGAGGGTACAACGTTTTCGTTATTATTCGATTTGTGGCTTGAATCTCAGGCTAGCAGATTCTGCCAATGTAAAACCTGTTCCTGATCAAATAACGATAAATTAAGGATTAACAATCCCTTTCTGGCTCACCCCGCCTTACCCGGTAATTCTTCAAGGCCACCTTCAGCCACGCCAACACTGGATGCTTCAACAACCTTGATCAAATCTGTTTTTTCCGACTGCGCAGGAAACAAATCTTCTGCATCAACTATATCCAAAGGATCGACGATGCACAGATGCTCTTTACTTAACAACCCTTCATGCGCCACACCACAGGAGTTAGCCAGTACTACCAACTCTTTGTGCATATTGTTGATATAGCTTTCTACTCGCTTGGCCTTATCATGCCAATCCAGACCGTGTTGCAGCTTCTTATTATGTGTTGTGATACCGGTTGGACACGTATTGCTATTACATTGCAATGCCTGAATACAACCCAACGCGAACATAAATCCACGCGCCGACACTGCATAATCTGCCCCAAGACACAAAGCTGCAGCAACATTACCAGGGTTAATCAACTTGCCGGAGGCGATGACGCGGACCCTATCACGCAATCCATATTCCTGCAGTTTCCTAACCAACGTCGGCAGACTATTTGCCAATGGCAAACCGACTTGGTCCATCAGCGTTTGCGGAGCTGCACCAGTACCACCATCGCTGCTATCAACAGTAATAAAATCAGGCGCTGATGCTTTACCACGCTTGACGATTTCCATAAACAAATCATCAAGGAAGCGCGATGCACCTAATACCAGTTTAAAACCAACAGGCTTGTGTGTTTGCTCTCGCACAAATGCCACCATATCGAGCATATCGCCGACCGTTTTGAATTCCGGATGTGCACAAGGGCTCAAAGAGTCCTGGCCTTCGGGAATACCGCGAATACTCGCAATCTCGGCAGTCACCTTTGCACCCGGCAAAATACCGCCCTTGCCCGGCTTGGCACCTTGACTAAGCTTGATTTCAAACATTTTCACTTGTTCGTAGCTGGCAATATCCTGTAATTTCTCAGCACTTAAGCCACCGTCATCATCACGAACACCGTACTTTGCAGTACCGATCTGCACTACCAAGTCACAGCCTGTCTCCAAATGATACGGCGACAAACCGCCTTCACCCGTATTCATCCAAACACCAGCACGCGCAGCACCATGTGACAGAGCGCGAACAGCCGGTTTCGACAGTGCACCAAAACTCATAGCTGAAATGTTGTATCGAGATGCCGGCTGGTAAGGAAAATCCACATAACCAAAACCAAATACAGGAAACCGATCGGATTTTTCATCAACAGAATGGCGCGAAGAATCAAAAGGGAATGCACTGTTCAGAAATATGTATGACCCTTTTTGGTTCTGATTTTTGCTGGAGCCGAACGCGATTGTACGATCAACATTTTTAGCGGCGCGATAAACCCATGCACGCTCAGCACGGTTAAATGGCAACTCTTCACGATCCATGGCAAAAAAGTACTGGCGAAAAAACTCTCCGATATGCTCAAAAAGATAGCGAAAGCGACCGATAACAGGGTAATTCCGTCGAATAGTGTGTGTCGATTGATGACGATCAACCAAATACATCACCCCCACACTGATGATCAAGCACCCCAAACCAAACACAAATAAAATGGCGAGAACTTCAAGAACGGGAACCGCTATTGCGAGGGCGCGACTGAAGATATCCATGACCTGTCTCTCTTATAGGATTGTTATAAATCAGGCTTTAAACCGCGGTTTACCATTCAAACGCCAAATAGGCATATCGGACGTTTTCGCTGACAACCGCGTTAATATAAGCATACTGCCGCGACGCAGCGGATTCCACCCGAATTGGCGGAATTCAAGGCGATTGAGTCAATAAAATCGGCCATCCAGCAACATCGCTAGGCATGCTGAGTTAACAGGCACAAAAAAGCCGGAGAATTCCGGCTTCAACGACATACAGCTTAAACTATCGCTTAACGATTGACTGGTTGGATACCAATAGCATCTCGCACACGCGCCAACATATCTTGACTGTGAGCGCGCGCTTTCACTGCTCCGGCTTGCAGAATCTCTTCAACTTCATCCATGTTATCCATAAAGTAGAAGTAGCGCTCACGGGCCTCACCGATTTCTGCATCGATCAAAGCAAATAGTTCTTTTTTGGCCTGTCCCCATGCGATCCCTTCGGCATACTGATCACGCATATATTGAACTTGTTCTTCATTGGCAAACGCCTGCCAAACCTCGAACAAGGTTGAATCCGCAACGTCTTTCGGATCACCGGGCTCGAGCAAATTAGTCTTGATCTTATTAATCGACTTCTGCAATTTCTTCGGTGTATCAAACAATGGGATGGTATTCCCGTATGACTTCGACATCTTGCGACCATCAAGACCTTTCAACACCGCTGCTTCACCAACAACGGCTTCAGGCAATGCAAAGGTTTCACCAAAATGATGGTTAAAACGTTGCGCGATATCGCGCGCCATTTCAACATGCTGGATCTGATCTTTGCCCACGGGTATTTTCTGACCATTGAACATCAGAATATCGGCAGTCATTAAAATGGGATAGCTAAACAAGCCCATCGTGATGCCTTTATCCTGATCCTCAGTACCAGCATCGGTATTCTCCTGAACAGCAGCTTTATAAGCATGCGCCCGATTCATGAGCCCTTTTGAAGCCATGCATGTCAGAATCCACGACAGCTCCGGTATCTCGGGAACGTCAGATTGGCGGTAAAACACACTATTACTGGTATCCAAACCCAACGCTAGCCAAGTCGCAGCAATCTCGCGGGTAGAGCGACGAATTTGCTCCGGCTCAAAGCATTTGATGATCGCGTGATAATCGGCCAAAAAATAGAACGACTCAAAATTCTCGTTGCGACTTGCTTCGATCGCTGGGCGAATAGCCCCAACATAGTTGCCGAGGTGCGGAGTCCCAGTTGTTGTAATGCCAGTAAGGTAACGTGTTTTAGTCATGATCCAGGATCTAATTGGTTGCAGGCGTACAGAAAGCTATATACAAAACGGGCGGAATTATACCTGAGAAAACCCAGCGGCTCACAGAAGAATTAAGGAATCCAGACTGCAGATCCATTACCCGTAGGAATTACTCACAAGAAATAGTCACGAATTATTCACAATTCGGTCGATGCGAAAAACGAAAATCCCTATAATTGCCCGCAAATTTCAAGGTTGAAAGTAAACCCGTTCATGGCTGCACTGAATTTCAAGGTTGATCGTTTTTTTGCTTGGGCTCCAGGCATCGAGACTCAAGAAGACTGGCAATGTTACTTCACAGACCCAGAAAATTTCGTCATTGCCGACGATCACAAAGCCAATGTCGCTTTTATTCCCGCGATGAAGAGACGTCGCTTATCCGTGCTTGCTCGCGCGGCTTTTTACGCTGCCGATAAATGCCTCGAACCCGGCGAACAACCATCGACAATATTCAGCTCGATGTACGGTGAATCGCAACGTACCTACGACATACTTTCGGATATCGTCGCGCGTGAAGATCTATCACCAATGGCATTCAGCTTGTCCGTTCACAACGCTATTTCAGGCCAGTTTAGTATTCTACAAGGGTTAAAATCACCCACTATTGCCGTAGCACCAGGTAAAGAAAGCTACCTTGGTGGCTTTGCAGATGCTATCGGGCAGCTGCTCGAAGGTACTGATCAAGTTCTGCTCGTATTCTACGAAGAAGCAGTACCTGAATTCTATCAACAGTACATCCGCACATCGCCCTATCCGGTAGCACTTGCGGTCAAAATTTCACTGAATAACCATGACGACATGGCATTGACGCTGTCCTATGATGGAAATTCAATGCACGAGTCTGAAACTGAAATACCGTTGATGAATATGATCCGATTTTTTTCGGGATTGACGAGTGAATGCAGTCTCGGACCATGGAAGTTGAGTAACTGATCTGTGACCAAGGATGATTTTTATTACTGGCGGCTATTTGCAACAGGATTGAGTTTTTTCAATTTTGGGCTTGGCGGTCTTATTCTGCGCTTTTTTATCTTCCCGATATTGTCTCTGGCACCCGGCTCACCGCAGACTCGACATAAACGCGCACGCAAGGTCATTCACTGGGCAATGCGCCTTTTTATCGGGCAAATGCGCTGGCTGGGAGTTCTGACCTATGACGCTGAACGTGTAAAAACAACATTGCAGCGTCCTGGACAACTTATTATTGCCAACCACCCAAGCCTTATTGATGTTGTTTTTTTGATCAGCTTTGTCCCGAACGCAAATTGCATCGTTCGCAGCGGCTTGTTTATCAACCCGTTCACCCGTGGCCCCTTGGCCAATGCGGGTTATATCCCGAATCGGGATGCCACACAGCTAATTGACGACTGCGCATCAACACTCGCTGCAAGCGACTCGTTGATAATTTTTCCGGAAGGAACGCGAACTCCACCAGGCTGTAAAAAGCCGAAGCTTCAGCGCGGCGCAGCCAATATTGCGCTTGCCGCAAACATTGAACCGACCCCAATTACTATAAAATGCGATCCGCCAACACTAAGAAAGGGCGAAAAATGGTATCAGATACCTTATAATCGCCCGCATTGGACGTTTGACGCTGGCGAACCGCTGGGTATTCCGGGTGAAGGTTCAACACCAAAAGCAGCCAGAGAGCTGACAAAAACGTTTAGCCATTATTTTTTTCCTGAGGTACCACAGTGAGTCTGGAAACTGAACTTAAAGCAATGATCATTGAATGTCTTGATCTTGAAGATATTACAGTCAATGAAATCGAAACAGACGCCCCGCTCTTTGGCGACGGCCTCGGTTTAGATTCTATCGATGCATTGGAACTCGGCCTTGCGATTTCCAAAAAATATGATGTGAAAATCGACGCTGAAAACGAAGAAACAAAGAACCACTTTGCCTCTGTCGCCAACCTCGCCAAATTCATTCAAAGCCAGCAGTGATCATGAGCAATACCAGCCCGTATTTCGACCAACTTAAAGCTATTTTGGTAGATACCTTCGAAATTGAAGCCGACGATATTACACCTGAAGCCAGCCTTTACGAAGATCTTGATATCGATAGCATTGATGCTGTTGATCTCGTCGTACAACTACGCGAGTTGACCGGCAAAAAAATCAAACCCGAAGATTTTAAATCTGTTCGCACCATTCAAGATGTATTGGACGCTGTTGATGCGCTAATGGCAGAAGATGGCGATGTTCAGGATCTCGCCCAATAACGGCCTAACTTCATGCTGAAAGCCGTTTTTAACGGGATACTCGTCGTGCTTACGCTGTTGTATCCCGTTGCTATTTATTTGGGCCTCCAAACGATGGAGCCTCGCGGAATTGCACTGATTCTTCTTGTTCTTTTTGGACTGCGAATTATTCTCGGCATCGCGAGCAAAACTGCGCCGAAAATAGCCAAGACAACATCTGAACACAAAAATCGGATTCAACCACTGCAGCTACCGTTGATTGTCGGTACAGTTTTTATCGCCATTGTGGCGGCTTTGAACTCGAAGATCAGCTTACTTTTTTATCCGGTAGTCATTAATAGTGTCATGCTGACCATTTTCGCCGCGACCCTCGCGAAACCGCCGAGCATGATCGAGCGTCTGGCACGGCTCACTGAGCCGGATCTTCCCGCGGAAGCCATTCCTTACACCCGCAATGTTACCGTCATCTGGTGCCTGTTTTTTATCATCAATGGAAGCATCGCGCTGTATACCTCGCTGTACAGTACGATCGAAGTCTGGAGCTTGTATAACGGTTTGATCAGCTATATCGCGATGGGGTTGTTGTTCGCCATTGAGTTTATCGTACGTATGTATGTTAAACGTGCTCACAATATCCACCGGCCCAGTTCCGATATCAAAAAGACCGACCTCAAAAAAACAGACAAAACAAAGACCGCAAACCGTGAATAACTTCAAGGCCATATTCCAGTCACGTGACCCGAAACAGGTTTGTGCACATCAAGCTACTCCTGATAAAAGTGCAGCCTCAATAAGTTTCGGGCACTGGTGCACGCAGGTTAAAGCACTCTCTAGCGCACTAACAATGCGAAACGAGCAGCAGTGGGCGCTATTTACCGATGATGCGTTAAGCTTTTCGATTGGCCTGTTTGCCTTAATCGACGCGAGCAAAGACGTGTATCTACCCGGTAATAACACGCCAGAAACTGCAAATCGATTAGGTGATCATTGCCAGGCGTTTTTAGGCCATTGGGACACCTCAGCATCCGCTATTGATACAGAACATTACCTCCCATTGAACGCCGCCGATGTTCAAAGCACGTCCTATAAAACACAAGAGCAGACGAGTTGCTCGCCAGCTCCATCTTCACAAGCCCGAATCATCGTATTCACCTCTGGTTCCAGTGGAGAACCCAAGGCCATCGAAAAACAGCTTTGGCAGTTTGAACAAGAAATTTCAGCGTTCTCAACAACGCTCAAGAAAAATGGCGTTGCATGGCCAGCATCGGTGGAAATTCTTGGCACCGTCAGCCATCAACATATCTATGGCATGATTTTTCGAGTACTCATGCCCCTCTATCAAGGCAACGTTTTCCATAGCCAACAATATCTTGATGCTGGCCAAATTCTGAAATACGCCATTGACCAGAGCAAACCCGTTTTATGGATAGCCAGCCCAGCCCATTTAAAGCGACTGCCTGACCAACTCCCGTGGCAGCAAGCACGCCAGCATTTAGTTGATATTACGTCTTCTGGAGGGCCGTTTTCCACAGAGGCTGCATCGTTACTCAACGATAATGCCGGGGCTAGCGCATTGGAGATCTTTGGCAGCTCTGAAACCGGGGGTGTCGCTATTCGACGTCAATTTAGCCAACTGCAATATTGGCAAGCATTCGATGATGTTATCGTCAGTGCCGCAGAAGATAAGCGCCTCGTGTTGGCATCAGAACACCTACAAGAATCACGTTATCTCATGGATGATGCAGTCAAGTTTTTGCCCGACGGCAGCTTCGAGTTACTCGGACGCACCGACCGCATCGTTAAACTGGAAGAAAAGCGATTATCATTGGTTGAGCTCGAATCGACAATGAACAACCAATTGTGGGTGAAAGAAAACAGCTGTCGCGTGATAAACTCCGCAAGCCGAGATCTGCTATGTGCAGTGGTTGTACTGAATGATCAGGGCAAGGCGTTGATAACCACACTACCCAAGCGCGAAATAGTCAAAGGGATTAAGGACTTTTTGCAGCAATATTTTGAACTCAGTTTACTGCCAAGAAAGTGGCGGTTTGTTGATACTTTGCCGGTAAATAGCCAAGGCAAGATAGATACTACCGAGTTCGAAACACTATTTGTTGAAACTGACACGCAACCGCGTATCCAATAAAAGCCCTAATTTACACTATGCCAAATTCATCCACTCAGCCAATGCCTACTCCTCTGCAATGTGAAAAGCAGGATAACAAGGTACGTGCTGATATTGCCATTACTGACGACCTGCTTTACTTTCCCGGTCATTTCCCCGGCCAGCCCATTTTACCCGGGTTTGCAATGATTGACTGGGTCATGCAACTGGCTCAATCACACTTCGAGTTGCCATTGGAAGCATTTGAGCCCATGCAAATGGAAGTCGTCAAATTCAAAAACGTTGTTCAGCCCGGCATTACGATTACGCTCGACGTTGAATACCGAAACGAACGCGTTTACTACGTGATTTCGTCCGACCAGGGAGAGCATTGCTCAGGTCGCATTTTAGTAAATCAGACAGATACCTGAACGACTGGATTGCCCAACAGGACCCACCATGACTGAGCCCACTATTTGCGTCGTTATCCCTGTTTATAACCATGAACATGCCATTGGTATTACCGTCAATCGCATACTCGAACGCGATTTGACCGTTATTCTGGTTGACGATGGTAGTGAACCTGGTTGCGCCAAGGTACTCAGAACATTGGCTGATGAACATGCGGATGTCATTTTGGAAGTGCACCCACAGAATCGTGGTAAAGGCGGCGCAGTTAAAACTGGGCTAACAATCGCTGAGAAGAGAGGGTTTACACACGCACTTCAGGTCGATGCAGACGGTCAGCACGACACTGCAGATATACCTCGTTTTATTGATGCTTGTCGGCAACGCCCGGATGCCCTGATTTGTGGCATTCCTGATTATGACGAAACTGTGCCGAGACATCGTCTGATCGCGCGCTACCTCACCCACGTTTGGGTATGGATCAACACCCTGTCACTGGATATAAAAGATTCCATGTGTGGCTATCGGGTTTACCCGCTAATAGCAACTAACCGTATGCTTGAACGAATTTACACCGGCGAGCGTATGAATTTCGACGTTGAAGTATTGGTAAAATTACACTGGGAAAACGTCCCTATCGTCAATCTACCCACAAAAGTGCAGTACCCCATTGACGGTGTCTCTCATTTTAATCTGCTTCAAGACAACCTTTTGATCACCGCAATGCACACACGTTTGTTTTTTGGCATGTTAGTTCGCTTGCCCAAAATACTGGTGCAAAATACGCGCAGAAAACTATCAGCGGAAGGAAACCACTGACAATGGCAGCACCGCAGAACGAAAAAGCGAATACACAAGAGAAAAAACACTGGGCCAATATAGAAGAAGCCGGTGTCTACTGGTGCATGAAATTCATGTTAATGGTGCATAGCGTATTCGGTAAGTTTATTTTCTTACTAATACTCTACCCGGTCGTTAGTTATTACTTTTTCATGAACAAACTCGCACGTGGCGCATCCATGGATTATTTGCACCAAGTGGCTCGATTTACCGGCAAAAACCCGGCCTCTGTAACCTATTGGCAGAGCTACCAGCATTTTATCCAGTTTGCGCAAAGCATGGTCGACAAAGTATCTGCCTGGAATAACAAGATTAAATTTGAAGACGTGGTCATTCAGGGCAGAGAAGAGTTTTACCAAGCTGCCAAGAAAAATCATGGCGCTATCCTACTTGGCTCTCATCTTGGTAATGTCGAAATATGCAGAGCATTGGTGACACTTAATCACAATACCAAGCTGACGATCTTGGTACATACCAAACACGCTCAGAACTTTAATCGCATTTTGTCTGAAGCCAACCCCAATCATACGACTGAACTCATTCAAGTGACCGATATGGGGCCGGATATCGCGATCTTGCTTGAACAGCGAATCGCCGCTGGTGAGTTTATTTATATCGTTGGCGATCGCGTCCCCGTCAACAACAATGGCCGTACTTCGATGGCTGAATTTTTAGGCAAGCCCGCACAATTCGCACAAGGGCCGTTTATTCTCGCTGCATTGTTGAAATGCCCGGTTTACACCCTGTTCTGTGTCAAGGAATCCGGTGCTTACCATCTTTATTTTGAACACTTCGCAGATCGCATTACCATGCCGCGCAAAACACGCAGTGAAGCACTGCGGGGCTATGTGCAAACATTTGCTACAAGACTCGAACACCATTGCCTCAAAGCACCGAAGCAATGGTTTAACTTTTACTATTACTGGGATACTCCGCAGGCAACCTCTGCAGAAAAAACATCCCCGAAGATTGATTGATTCAGCATGACACGATCCACTTTGACTTTTGACGGCACCCCTCTCTCGATTGAGCATATCCAAGCTATATCGCAACAGGATATTGATGTTGTTCTCGGCGATAGCCCTGAATTCATCAACAAAATCGATAAAGGCTGTGCTTTTCTCGACACCCTACTCGAAGAAGAAGGGCGGATTTATGGCGTCACTACCGGCTATGGCGATTCGTGCACACGATCTGTGCCTGCCGAGTTGGTTGAACAACTACCCAAGCACCTGTACACATTCCACGGATGTGGTTTGGGCGATATTTTCAGCGAAGCCGAGACACGCGCCATTCTCGCCGTGCGACTGAACAGCCTGGCTCAGGGTGTCTCAGGGGTACGTATAGAGCTGCTGCAACAATTGGTGACGTTAATTCAGGAAGATATCCTGCCAATTATCCCTCAAGAAGGCTCTGTTGGCGCCAGTGGTGATCTGACGCCGCTGTCTTATATTGCTGCGGTACTCTGTGGTGAACGGGAAGTGATGTATCAGGGGCAACGTCAACCAACCGCAACGGTATTCAGCAAACTCGATATCGAGCCACTGACGTTACGCCCAAAAGAAGGTCTCGCCATTATGAATGGCACCGCGGTGATGACTGCACTGGCGTGCTTGGCCTTTACCCGATCGCAATACTTAGCCAAGCTCTCAGCTCGGATCACGTCACTGGCCTCCATTGCAACAGACGGTAACGCCTATCATTTTGATGCTCGACTATTTGCCGTCAAACCGCACCCTGGGCAAAACCAGATCGCGGCCTGGATTCATGACGATTTGAACGTTGGTGACGCACCTCGCCACTCATCACGACTGCAAGACCGATATTCTCTACGCTGTGCGCCCCACGTTATCGGCGTGTTGCAAGACACACTACCGATGTTCCGCCAGCTGATTGAAAACGAACTCAATAGCGCCAACGACAACCCGATTATCGATGGCGAATCCGAGCAAGTGCTTCATGGTGGCCACTTTTATGGCGGTCACATTGCTTTTGCCATGGACAGCATGAAAAACACGGTTGCTAACCTTGCTGATCTGCTAGATCGCCAGCTAGCACAATTGGTGGACCCTAAGTTCAATCACGGTTTACCCGCTAATTTATCAGGAGCTGAAGGCGATACTCTGGCCATCAATCACGGATTTAAAGCGGTGCAAATTGGTGCATCCGCTTGGACCGCAGAAGCACTCAAGCACACCATGCCAGCCAGTGTGTTTTCTCGCAGCACCGAATGCCACAACCAAGACAAAGTCAGCATGGGAACCATCGCGGCACGCGATTGCATGCGCGTCTTGCAGCTGACCGAGCAAGTGGCTGCGGCCATGTTACTGGCAGCAACTCAGGGCGTTCACCTTCGTATTCGTCAAAATGACATCGACGGTGCAGAGCTTTCTAGCGCCGTTGTGGCGACCATGAACCAAGTCTCTGAGTACTTCGAGTTTCTTGAACAAGACCGAGCACTGGAACACGACTTGCGTGATACTGTTGCCAAAATTCAGCACCAGCACTGGAGCCTGTATGACCAATAAGGCATCAATCGACAAAGCGCTGCAAGAAAAGTGGAGCGCAGAAGTTGATATTGAAATCCCGTTTCACGATGTCGACTTGCTTGCAATCGCTTGGCACGGCCACTACGTGCGCTATTTCGAAATCGCACGTTGCGCCTTGTTCGATAAGATGGATTACAACTACAAACAAATGGAGGCATCCGGCTTTGCCTGGCCGGTCATCGACTTGCATGTGCGTTATGCCCAACCTTCTGAGTTTCAGCAAATCATTCGTGTCAAAGCTACACTGGTAGAATGCGAGTATCGGTTAAAAGTAAAGTACTTGGTAACGGATGCCAAAACCGGCAAGCGCCTTACTAAAGGGCATACGGTTCAGGTCGCCGTCGATATGGAGAAACAGGAAATGTGTTTGGCCAGCCCAAAAATCCTGTTTGATAAAGTCGGAGTTCCTTATGCGTTCTAACATGCCGTCGGTAGACATGGCAGCTACTGCAGCAGGATTAACAAACAGACCACTGATGAAAAATGGACTGTCTGTTCTCGTGCTACTCACGTTGCTCGCTGCATCAGCACTTTTACACGCAAATGATTCCACAGAACAAGCGCTGCAAACAATTGAAAGTCGTCTGATACAGCCTGCGGCTATCAAAGGCGATTTTACGCAAGAAAAACACCTTAAAGTCCTTACCCGGCCGCTTAACTCATCCGGCTACTTTATTGTGGTTAAAGGTGAAGGCATTATTTGGCAGGTCAACAAGCCTGTTGCCTCACGCCTGATTATCACCCCGGAGGAAACCCGTTTCTCCCAGGCTAACTCAGCTCGTGTGGCAAAATCCATGCAGTATATTGGTGGTATTTTCAATCATGTATTAGCCGGTGATTTAAATGCACTCGAACAACAGTTTTCGGCCAAAATCAATCATATCGATAACGCCGGCTGGGAATTGGTGTTAACGCCAAATTCGGCGATTATGCGCAAAGCGATAACACACATCACCCTGCGTGGAGATCAGCTGATAGAAAGTTTGACGCTCAACGAAGCGACCGGCGATCACACAGACATCCGTTTCAATAATTTGAAACACTACGGCAGCGCTCCAAAAGAGCTGTTATATGCGTTCAAAAACTGACGCCGACTCACGCTTTTCGGCGATATCCCGACTGCTGGTATGGTTCCTATTGGTGCTGTGTATTGGCGCTGCGGCAATATCCCAGTGGTCGAGCCTCAAGCTTTCGAGCGACATTTTTTCTTTACTACCCGCAGCGGATCAACGTCCGGTGGTGCAAGCTGCCGTCGCGCGCCAGAAAGAAAGACTCAACAATCGGGTTATTTTCATGGCATCGGGCGTAACTGCTGAAGATGCCGTAAAACACGCTAAGTCCATTGAAAAGGATCTGTTAGCGAGCGACCTGTTCACTGAGGTCGAACGGGCCATTAAGCTCGGTGATCAAGCCTCGGTTTACCAAAAATTATCCCCGTATCGCTTTTTGTTGATGACACCTGCGGATCAAGACGCACTCACACTTTCGCCCGCAGAATATATCCAACAGGGCCTTCAAGTTATTTACAGCCCTCTGGGTTTGGAACGGCTCGCGACTTTGCAACAAGATCCACTTCATACCTTTGGCGACTACCTCGCCAGCCTTAGCCCGGATCAATTATCGCTCTTCGATGAAACCCCTATCGTTAAAGACAAAGATACCGGTACCTATTTCGCCCTAATCACAACCGATGCATCAGGCAAAGCGACAGGCATGGGCTATTACCGCCAACTTTTGGGTGTCTATTCGAATATCAAAACCACTGCCAGCCAACAAAAGAAAACGGTATTGGCCGCCGGTTTACCTCTGTATACCGCCTTTGGCGCGCAAAGTGCTGAATCTGAAATATCGACCGTTGGCACGATTTCGATTCTTACAATTGTTTTGCTGGTATTTGTCACGTTTCGCTCAGCACGCCCGCTTTTCTTAACACTCACGTCAATCGGTTTTGGGGTAAGTTGTGGTTTCACAGCATCTATGGCTTTATTCTCCGAAATCCATTTACTGACGCTAGTGTTCGGCAGCAGTTTGATCGGCATTTCAGTCGATTATGCATTTCATTATTTTTGCGCATTTTTTGAGAAACAGGATCGCTCTGCCCTGCAACGCCTGGCTGAAATATTCCCCGGCATTACATTAGGCATGGCAACCTCAGTGTTTGCATTCAGCGGCTTGTATTTTTCACCATTCCCGGGGCTCCAGCAAATTGCTGTGTTTTCAGCGGCGGGTTTGCTTGGTGCGTGGGCGACCGTTGTACTGCTATTCCCCTTCTGTTTTCACGGTTGCATTTTTAAACACGCCATGCCACTCAATGGCATTACCCATCGTTTAACTGTTGATTGGCCCGCGATTTTCTTTCGGCGGCCCGGCGTTCTGGTGGGCGCTGCGGCAGTGTTTATTCTCCTTGGCTCAATACAAAATCGCGTTGATGATGATATCCGCCACTTTCAAGATGTACCGAGCGAGCTCAAACAACAAGAAGACCGCATTAAATCTCTCCTAGGCGCACAGACAGACTCTCGATTTTTTCTCGTGACGGGCCAAACACCCGATGACGTTGCCCAAAACGAGAGCCATTTACGCAAACACATTGAGACCCAAATACACGAAAAACAGCTTGCCGGAATGCATAGCTTGACCGACTACTACCCAATAACACAAGAACAAAAAAGCAACTACAAACTGTATCAAACACTGTTCGATACAGCGGTAATCTCCGGGTTCTTAGCACAATTGGGGATGGCAGAAACCGAACAGCAAGGCATTCTTTCAGCGTTCAAGGAAGCCCCGCAAAAACTGGATGTCGGTACATTTGTTGCCGCAATGCCCGAGCATATCGCTGGCTACTGGCTTGGCTGTAAACCAGAATGTGCCAGCATGGTGACACTGTCAGGTATTAGTGGACAGTCGGGGGTCGAATCACTTAAAAGTCTCGCAGACGGAAACCACATCCTTTGGGTTGATCAGGTTGCCGACTACTCCGCTTTGCTGAAACACTACCGACAACAAACCGGACAATTTCTTGTCGTCATCGTAACCTTGATACTGGTTATTCTTTCTCTGGTGGTCGGCATTAAATCGGCTATCGCGATTTTGATGACTCCGGTCACTGCGATCATGCTGACCTTGGCTGCACTCGGTTATGGTGATGCACCGATCACACTTTTTAATGTATTTGCACTGCTTTTGATCCTTGGCATAAGTCTCGATTACGCCATCTTTTATCATTTAAGCAGTGGCCACAAACACAGCACTGCGCTTGCGGTGTTGTTGTCGCTGATTACTACCTTGCTCGCTTTTGGCATGCTGGGCGTCAGCGATACCTCTGTTATCAGTGCCTTTGGCATAACTTTAACCCTGGGCGTAATCAGTGCCGCTATCATCGCCCCCTTAACTCCGTCAAGAAGTCAGTAACTCATGCGCAAGACAGATGTAGTCATAATTGGTGCCGGCCCATCCGGCGCACTTGCCTCGAAACTCCTGCACGCAAAGGGGATCAGCACCATTGTGCTGGAACGTGCACAGTTTCCGAGATTTTCAATCGGCGAGAGCCTGCTACCACAGGCAATGGTATACCTCGAACAAGCGGGAATGCTTGACGATGTTGTTAACGAAGGGTTCCAGTACAAAGACGGTGCCGTATTTCTTGAAAACGGAAATAAGTCGACGTTTGATTTCCGTAAAAAATCATCTGAAGGGCCCGGTACAACATTTCAGGTTCAACGCGCCCGTTTTGACCAAATTCTTGCGGATAATGCCTCCGCCGCCGGCGTAGAGATACGCTATCAGGAAGAAATCACTGCAGTCGATATGGACGGTCCATCCCCAATCGTCACCGCGAAAAACCAAGCCGGAGAGACACTGCAATATCAAGCCAAGTATGTTCTTGATGCCAGTGGCTTTGGTAGAGTCTTGCCACGCATGCTCGATCTTGAAACACCGTCAAGCTTCCCTTCACGGCAGTCTTTGTTTACTCATGTCGAAGATAACATTACCGACCCAGATTACGNCCGCCACAAGATCACCATTGCGATACACCCCGAGCACGAAGATGTGTGGTTCTGGTTGATTCCGTTCAGTAATGGCCGCGCGAGCATTGGTGTCGTCGCTGAAGAATCGTTCTTTACTTCGTATGAAGGCGACCCTCAGGAAAAACTACAAACCATTCTGAAACAAACCCCGTCTTTGTCTGCATTGCTAACAAACGCTGTATTTGATACCCGCGTCAATCAGATTTCCGGTTACTCGGCAAATGTAAAAAGCTTATGGGGCAATAATTATGCACTGCTGGGCAATGCGGGGGAATTCTTGGATCCGATCTTTTCCTCAGGTGTAACTATCGCCATGAAATCGGCATCGCTTATTGTGCCCCTTGTCGAGAAACACCTGAAAGGTGAAACAGTCGATTGGCAAAAAGACTACGCCGACGAACTACAACTCGGTGTAAATACCTTCCGTGCGTATGTTGAGAGCTGGTACAACGGCGATTTACAAAAGGTTATTTTCTTCGAAAAGCCGACAGAAAACGTCAAACTATCAATCTGTTCGATTTTGGCCGGTTACGCGTGGGATACCACAAACCCGTTTGTGAAACGCCCGAAAAAACGTATCGAAACCTTAGCCGGACTCTGCGAAGCCACTACTTGAATGATAACGATGGAGGCGGTATGAATTTTATGAGCATAGTAATCGACAAGCGATTTTCTTTGTGGAATTTGCCCGTATACTGCCGCAAAACAGGGTTGTTGAGCGTGGTGGCTTTAGCCGCACTATGGCTCACCGCCTGTGCAGGTCGCCAATTGCCGGATATCATGTATATCGAATCTGCGGCGGATCAGCGGCGTGTCATTCAGTCAGAAGTGGTCGCGAAACAAGGCTCATCGCAGCAGTCGTTCCTTGCTGTCGTCGAGTTTACAACTGACCACACCGGCATAGCTGCATTGACGCCGACAGGGCTAAGCCTGTTCAGCGCGCAGTGGCTAGACACAACTAAGTCACCGGCCGTGCAAACGACCTTGCTAAATACGTCGTTGACCGACCCGGACTTTGTTATTCCAGCCTTGATGATGACCTATCTCGATAGTGAAGCTATCAAAAAATTATTGCCATCTGGCTGGTCTCTAACTGCAAAAGCACGCTTGCGGGAGTTCTATTTTAACGATGCACTTGTTGTTGAGATTAAGTACCCCGTCTTTAAAAAGAACCCCATTGAGTTGACCCATTTTAACGGTCAAAACATCACTCAGAAATTAACCATTGAAACACTGCACTAACGACCTAAACCTGTGAGTTTCACAATAAGACGATAAGTATGAGCCGTATCTACATTAACGATTACGCCATGGCAAATGCACTGGGCATTAATAAAAACGATGTCTGGAATAATTGGCAGACGGGCAACAGCCCAGGGATGACTTCTACCGAAGAATACTCGCCCGGCATGATCTGCCCGGTCGGTAAGCTGACATCCGAACTCCCTGAATTAGCAGCCGAGTACACGCGCTACAACAGCCGCAATAACCGGCTGTTACACACCATCATCTCGCAAATGTCGACAACATTGTCTGCATTAAAAGAGCAGTTTGGCAACGATCGTATCGGGCTTGTTATCGGCACCAGCACATCCGGTATTTCGGTGGCCGAAGATGGGCTCGAATACGCCGTCGAACACGACGGTGTTCCGCCGGCCGGCTATACGTTCAGTCAACACGGCATGGGCGCTGGTATCGATTTTTTGAAAGAAGCATTTGATATCACAGGCCCAGGGATACTGATATCCACCGCATGCTCATCTAGCGGCAACGCCTTTGCTACAGCCCGTCGCCTTATCAATACTGGCGTATGTGATGCTGTTATCACCGGTGGCGCAGACACCCTTTGTCGATTAACCATTCAAGGGTTTTCATCATTGGAATCGGTTAGCCAGCAAGTATGCAATCCGTTAAGCATCAATAGAAACGGTATCAACATTGGTGAAGCTGCAGCTTGCTTTGTCATCAGTGGCATCCCATCCAAACTTGAATTAAAAGGTGTCGGGCAAAGCTCAGATGCGCATCATATCTCAGCGCCAGACCCAACTGGGAACGGCGCATTTGCAGCAATGCAGCAGGCTTTAACACAAGCCGACTTACCTGCTGAACAGGTTGATTATATAAACCTCCATGGTACTGCGACCCCACTCAATGATGCCATGGAAAGCAAAGCTGTTTACCGGCTCGTCAGCGATAGCGCGGCAATCAGTTCAACCAAAAGCCTAACCGGTCACACTCTCGGTGCGGCCGCAGCAACGGAATTGGGGTTATGTGCGCTATTGATTGAAAAATCCGTTGAGCACGGAGCGATTAAGATACCGGCTCAGCAGTGGGATCAACAATACGATCCAGATATTGCTCCCCTCAACATTGTTAAGGACAATACCCCCGCAGCTGAAATTAAAAACTGCCTGAGCAATTCATTTGCATTCGGTGGCAACAACACGAGTTTACTCATTGGATTGAATAATGATTGATTCAACAATTCCCATAGAATCTCTGCTGCCACATGCAGATAATATGGTACTCATTGATCGTTTGATCGAGTGTGGCGAAAACTTTGCCGTCGCAGAAGTCGGCGTCCTCAATGCGGATCGTTTTAGTGGTTCTCAAGACCAGGTGCCGTCATGGATCGGAATCGAATACATGGCACAGACAATTGCGGCAATGGCCGGCAAACATGCCAGGCGCGACAACGAATCGGTAAAGGCCGGCTTGCTATTGGGTACCCGTCGCTATTGGTGTGAATTAGCAAGTTTTACGGTTGGCGAAACACTTATCGTTAGAGTCAAAGAACTCCTTCGAGGCGATACTGGCCTAGCATCTTTTGAATGCACCATCGAAAGTGCCGATGGCGCCCCTCTGGCAAAAGCCAATTTAAACGTGTTTCAGACTGATCAAACGATCGACACATCTGCAACTCCATAACCTGACAGTATTTATGCGTATGACCCACACAGTTTTAGTAACCGGCTCCAGTCGTGGAATCGGCAAATCCATTGCGCTACGCCTTGCGCAATCCGGCTTCGATATCGTTCTGCATTGCCGCAGCGGCCTTGAACAAGCAGAAGCGGTTGCGGGTCAGATTCGCGAGTTAGGCCAGAGCGCACGCATCCTGCAATTTGATGTCTCTGACCGACAGCAAACCAAAAATGTACTGTTGGCAGATATCGAAGCCAACGGCGCATACTACGGTATCGTTTGTAACGCGGGCATCACCCGTGACAATGCCTTTCCGTCCATATCTGGGGAAGATTGGGATGCCGTCTTACGCACCAATCTGGATGGATTCTACAACGTTATTCATCCGCTCATTATGCCGTTAGTACAACGCCGTAAGCCCGGTCGCATTGTCACTATTTCGTCTGTGTCAGGGGTTATGGGTAATCGCGGACAAGTTAACTACAGCGCAGCCAAAGCCGGTATTATCGGTGCGACCAAGGCACTCGCTCTAGAAATGGCAAAACGAAAAATCACCGTCAACTGCGTTGCCCCCGGTTTAATCGAAACCGACATGATGTCCGAAAATCTGCCACTCGATCAAATCAAGTCAATGATTCCGATGCGCCGTACAGGCACTGGCGAAGAAGTTGCCGGTGCGGTTAATTTTCTGATGTCTGAAGAAGCATCATATATTACACGCCAAGTACTTGGCGTAAATGGAGGTTTATGCTGATGAAACGCGTTGTAGTTACCGGCATGGCAGGCATCAGCCCGATTGGCAACGATTGGGAAACCATTTCTAACAACCTCAAGAATGGCAACACAGGCATCGTCAAGATGGACGACTGGGCCAAATATGAAGGTATGGATACGCAACTTGCCGGGCTAGTTGAAGATTTTGAAAAGCCACGGGAATTCAATCGTAAAATCACCCGCAGTATGGGACGTGTTGCACTAATGGCAGCAATTACCACGCGAAATGCGTTGGAAGACGCCAAATTGCTTGGCAATAGCGACATACTGTCAAACGGATTGACTGGCGTTGCATTTGGTTCTTCAACAGGCAGTCCGCCAGCACTTGCTGACTTTGGGCATATGCTTTCTGACTACTCTACCCGCGGTGTCAATGCGACCTCATATTTGAAAATGATGCCGCATACCACTGCCGTTAATATTGGGGTTCACTATAAGTTACGCGGCCGCGTTTATACCACCTCAAGTGCATGCACATCCGGTAGTCAGGCCATTGGATACGCCTATGAAGCTATCCGCAATGGCCAACAAAAAGTCATGCTTGCCGGCGGCGCTGAAGAG
This sequence comes from BD1-7 clade bacterium, assembly GCA_902705835.1. Lineage (NCBI taxonomy): Bacteria > Pseudomonadati > Pseudomonadota > Gammaproteobacteria > Cellvibrionales > Spongiibacteraceae > BD1-7 clade bacterium. The sequence goes on along the minus strand of CACSIN010000027.1, from coordinate 47,069 downwards.
TTGTGCCCAACAGAAGCCGCAGTATTCGACACCCTGTTCGCCACCAGCACTAAAAACGAAACACCTGAGTTAACTCCTGCTCCGTTTGACGCGAATCGCGATGGTCTCGTCATTGGTGAAGGCTCTGCTACGCTCATACTCGAAGAGCTTGAACACGCACTGGAACGCGGCGCCAATATCCATGCAGAAATCATCGGTTTTGGCACCAATGCAGATGGCTCACATGTGACTCAACCAAATGCTGAAACCATGCGTATATGTATGGAACTGGCATTGGCTGATGCCGATATATCCCCTTCTGACGTGGGCTATATCAACGCACACGGCACCGCGACTGACCGTGGTGACACTGCTGAAAGCAATGCCACAGAAGCGGTTTATTCCAATGATACGCCCATTAGCTCGCTAAAAAGCTACACCGGACACACCTTAGGTGCCTGTGGAGCTCTAGAAGCTATGACAGCGATTAATTGCATGAACGAGAACTGGTTCTACCCGACAGCGAACCTGAATGAGATCGACCCGGCTTGCGGCAACCTTGACTATATCAAAGGGGCTGTTCGCGAACTGGCTGTCGATAACATCGTGAGCAACAATTTCGCCTTTGGCGGCATAAACACATCGCTCATCTTCAAGCGCTGGAAAACATAACAAAAACAGACTGCAATGCGTCATTAAAACGCGGCGCATTGCAAACAAAGGACTTCAGGTGCCAGACTCCATTTCCGATACCCCATTTACTCAGCATGAAGGGCAGTCAAACAACTCAAATGCCCATGACAACAAAGATCTCCTAATTATGGGGGGCGGTTTAGCAGGTCTGACCTTGGCAATTCAAGTCAAACAGGCGAATGCTGACATCCCCATTACTGTTCTGGAACGCCAGCGGCATCCCGTTGATGAAGCCGCTCACAAAGTGGGTGAATCAACCGTTGAACTCGCTACCTACTACCTCAGTGAGGTACTCGGTTTAAAGCAGCATCTTGACGAAGCACAACTACCCAAACTCGGCCTGCGTTTCTTCTTTCGCCCGAACCCAGAAACAGCTGAGCAGGATAGATTCAAAAACACTCTCGAAATCGGTGCAAAAACGCTACCTCACAGTGCCAGCTATCAACTCGATCGCGGCATTTTGGAAAACTACTTGGCGGAAAAAGCCCAGTCACTGGGCGTCAATTTTATTGATGGCGCCAAAGTCACCGAGGTATCGATCGGCAAACGCACCAAACACCATCATGTAAAATATGTGTCTCGTGAGGGTACCGCCACCCAAGCTACCCCCTATTGGCTGGTGGATGCTTGCTCCCGCCATTCGCCACTTAAACGTCTGCAAGGGCTAAAGAAAAACAATAACCACGACGTTAATGCTGCCTGGTTTAGAATCAATGCAAAACTTGACTTGAATACACTTGCCGGCCAAACACTCGCGAATAATGAAACCGGACCAGCCCGCTGGCTCAGTACCAACCACTTAATGGGTAAAGGGTATTGGGTATGGTTTATCCCGTTGGCCTCAGGCAGTACTAGTATTGGAATTGTTGCAGATGAGCAGTTGCACCCGTTCGACACCTATAACACCTTCGATGCAGCCATGACATGGCTGCGTTTGCACGAGCCGATGATTGCAGATTTCATTCGCCCCTATCGAGGCGATCTCCAAGNCTTCCGCGTGCTGCGACATTTCAGCCACGACTGCGAGCAGGTTTATAGCAGTGACCGTTGGTTCTTAAGCGGAGAAGCTGGCGCATTCTTGGATCCATTTTACTCCCCCGGCAGTGATCTTATCGCCATCAGCAATACGTTTATCACCGCTATGATCAAGGCCGATAAAGAAAAAGACGCTTTTGCCCAAACGACGGTCGTGTTTGATCGGTTTTACCTGAGCATGATCAGAAATACTCTGCCCATCTATCAAAATCGCTATGAAATGTTTAATCATGCCACGGTAATGCCGGTAAAAATTGTCTGGGATTTTGCGGTGTATTGGTCTTTTACCGCCTTTTTGTTTATTCAGAATCGCATGAACAACGCTTCAGAGTTACTTAAATTGCTGCGCTACTTTGAGGACATGGGCCGAAAAAACGAACAACTGCAGTCGCTATTCTCTGAATGGGCTCGCAAGGCGCCTAACCAATCGACCACGACCTATATTGACCCGTTTGATATTCCTGAGCTGGATGTTTTAAACAAAGGCCTTTGCCAAGACCTCAACGCCGATGATTTTGAACAACAGTTACGAAAAAACTTGGCATTACTGGACGGCATGCACAACGATATTATTGGCATCGTGCAGCGTGATTTCCCAATGCTGGTGAGCAACACCGTCGACCATCAGCCTGGGTCTATCAGTACACTACTCGATAGGATTGGATATAACGCAGCTGTAACAACCTGACCTAGCTGACCCGAGCTCCATCTATCCGGTGGAGCTGCCTTGCCCCCTCTAGTTTTTCTACCTATGCACGATACTCTCTAAACTATGGGTCGTTTGACCTCGGCAAAGTGGTTGCGTATCCTTTGGCGCCATTCCGTTGGTGTATTTATCATCGACTACAACCCAGCGATTGAAGCTGGGTGATAACTCTTTCCATACCTTCACACAGATATAGTGGTGACTTATGTCCGACTTTGAAACACTCGAGTTTTCTATCGAAAACCAAGTTGCAATTATCAAACTGAACCGCCCTGAAGCAGCCAACGGCATCAACCTGCAAATGGCGCAAGAGCTGATGCAAGCGGCTATCGACTGCGACGAAAACCCCGCTATTCGCGCCGTATTGTTGACCGGTAATGGCAAGATGTTCAGTGCCGGTGGCGACCTCAAAAGTTTCGCTGCTTTCGGAGATCAAGTTGCTGCAAAAATCAAAGAGCTGATGGTTTACATGCACTCTTCGATCTCACGGTTTTCCCGATTGCAAAAACCTGTTGTTATTGCCGTGAATGGCATGGCGGCCGGCGCAGGCTTCAGTATCGCCGCAACCGGTGATTTGGTTTACGCTGCAGCATCTGCCAAATTCACCATGGCATATACCGCAGCAGGGCTTTCACCGGATGGTTCAGCGTCATTCTTCTTGCCGCGCTTGATTGGCATGCGTCGTACCCAAGAACTTATGCTGACCAATCGCCGCTTAAGTGCAGAAGAAGCGAAAGACTGGGGTGTATTAACGGATGTTGTTGAAGACGATAAGCTTTATGAAACAGCGCTAGCGCAGGCAACAAAACTCGCTAACGGCCCAACACTGGCCTTTGGTACTGTTAAAAAACTGCTAATGACGAGCTTCCAAGAGAGCTTAGAGACCCAAATGGAACATGAAGCACAGGGCATGGGCACAATGGCAGGCACTATCGACGGAAAAGAAGGCATCAGCGCGTTTGTTGAGAAACGCAAACCTGAATACAAAGGTCTGTAACTACGCGTTAACTAACCGGCTATAACTGCACCAACGTTATACTCAGGTCTGTTAGACAAGCGTAAAAATGCCCGGTCATATAACCGGGCATTTTTGATTCAGCGACTACTTCAACGTATCGGCAAATGCAGCAATACCGTCAGCCATTCTGGCGATATTGTTTTCCAACGACTCTCCAGACTTCTTACGCGGCTTGAAGCTGTGATCACCATCAGGAAGAACCAAGGTTTGAATATTATCTGCCAGCGGTACTGCTGCCAGCTCTTCAGCACCACCAAAATTATCCCGCTCACCTTGGATAATTAAACCCGGTACCGGAAAATCTTGTAAATGAGCGCCTCGATTATTGTCCGCTATTTTATCCTTACCCGGCGCAAAAAATGGAAACCCTAGAGCAACATAGCCCGCTACAGACTTACTGTTTGCATCACTGCTGTTATCGTTTGAGCGACTCGCACTCTCCGACAAAAACAAGCTCGCCATTCGTCCTCCCATAGACTTACCCGCCAAAATTATCTTGCCCGAAACAGGCGCACGATCAAGCACATCGGCTAATGCTTCCAGCAACACAGGCGCACGGTTAGGTGGAAATTTTCGGCCTTCGACTTTACGTCGATGCATATATGGAAAATCGAATCGAATAACACGAATACCCTTCTGTGCAATCGCGTTGGCGGCCATCGTCATAAACGCATGATCCATACCCGCGCCCGCTCCGTGGGCAAGAATCACAGTGATATCGGCTTCTTCTGGGCCATCGATTAAAAATTCTGTGGCCGGCATCCCGGTGGCCGGCATCTCGGTGGCCGGCAATTCTGTAGTTGTCATTACGTCATCTTTACCCAATCAATGTGCATCAAACATGCGCAGGCGATAACCGCAATCCAGCGCTTCCTGAATATCAGCGTCTTTCTCTTTTAACGTCACGACCTGCTCGGGTTCCAAGCGTTTACGCTTCTGAATATCAATATCCATAAACCCTTCTTTAAGCAAATACAGCTTACACAGATATTCAGCCCCAAACAGATCCGCAAAGTCGATATAAACGATAAATGGCATCACATCGCCTTTCTTAACTTCGACATGGGCAAGGTCTTTCTTAGCAGTTGCGTTACACGAGAAAAGATACATATGGGTTTCCTTCTATCAGGTCTTGAACGCCGACGGAATAACAAGCCGCAGTTCAACGAGATTGAATCTTATGAATATCAGCTAAAGATGAATGCCACAGCATGGTTGGACAATAAAGGTTTAGCATATTCAAATATAAGAGGTTCTGACATTTTACCATAATCCGGCGGGCTTCTTAGCCTTCAAAACACAATCCAATAGACAACACAGAATCGCGCGCCCAAGCGCCACAACCACTGCGCTCGGCAAGACTTGACCGAGCAATACAAAATTCCAGATACCACAGCCAATGTTATTCCCGGCGCATAAGATAGCCTTCGCCAAAGTCTGCCTGATCTCGGGCAGATAGTACCGCTAGACATTGAGAATACCGATGGAAAAACACCATATCCCCAAAGTCATTGCTGACCGTCTCGATAGCCTGCTCGGCTGGACAACCGCCGTTCTGCTTTTCAGTATCACCCTGGCAACCTTGGGTTTGATTGCTGAAGAGTTCTGGAGCATATGGGAACGCAAAGACATATCACTCAGCGATATTTTATTGCTTTTTATCTATCTGGAAGCGCTGGCCATGGTTCACCAATACATCAGCTTTGGTAAGTTGCCGGTTAGATACCCCATTTATATTGCCATCATAGCGATTGCCAGACATATCATCCTAGGTATGAAAGAAATGAATGACGCCCATATGATTACGCTATCAGTTGCTGTACTCATTCTAACGATATCAACCACGATTATGCGGGTTGGTCACCACTACTGGCCTTATAAAAAGATGCCCGGGGAGCGTTAACGACCAGTTATCTTGCGCGCGTCGCTGACGATGAACATTCATTCTGCCCCGAAGTCAAAATCACTAACTGAGGAAACTAAAGCGAAAAAGGTGTTAGTCATCATTAATTTGCATGTTTCTGTCTTTAACAACCAATGAAACAATAAGCACATCAATAGCCTAAACTTGCAAATAACGACGAGAACAACGGACCTGTCTATGAAAGTACTAGTCACTGGCGCCACTGGCCTGATTGGCGCACACACCACTATGGGCCTACTCGATAACGGACACGATGTCCGACTGCTAGCCCGCTCACCACAAAGAGCGAAACAGTATTTCAACGAGCATGGCTACGATATCCAAGACATCGTCGAAGGCGATATGCTCGACGCTGAAGTCGTGAGAGAAGCGCTGACCGGATGCAACGCTGTCGTCCATGCAGCTGGGCTCGTTTGCTTGGACCCAAAACAAGCGGACACTGTCTACCACACAAACGTCAATGGCATGCGCAACGTTTTAGGCATAGCCCATACCATGGGCATTGACCGCATGGTATACACCTCAAGTATCTCCGCCCTGTTTGACGGTGATAGAGAGGTCGATGTTTGGGGCCCGCTAAACGAATCAACTGCACCGTATGCGCGCTCCAAGATTGCCTGCGAAGCATTTGCACGCGAACTGCAAGAGCAAGGAGTTCCGCTGCGTATTAGCTACCCCGGCATGGTACTCGGCCCAGACGATCCGGGCTTAACGACCAGTAACAAAGGTTTACTGCAATTTATTGAATTGATGGTTCCAATTACAACGTCTGGCGTCCAGATTGTTGACGTTCGCGACGTCGCTGAACTCCATGTACGCCTGCTCGAAGCTGAACACACGCTACCCGCGACCGAATACCGCTACGTTGTTGCAGGCAACTTTCATGACTGGCGAGATATCGCGAGCATCATGAACCACGTTCTGGAAAAACCCATTCTAAGCCCCCCGTGCCCCGGAGTGGTGTTACGTGCACTTGGGCATGTGCTCGATGCTCTGCGCAAACTGATTCCCCATCAAATTCCGCTCACCGTTGAATCTGCTAACTTGGTTACCTTGTGGAAACCGATCTTCTCTGAGCGTACGAGCAAAATACTCGGCAAATCTCTGCGCCCTACTGAAGAAACCATCGTCGACACACTGACATGGGCGAACCGCAAGGGTCATATTGCCTGTAAGATGGCTTCAATCGGTGAACACAATACGATAGGTCAGCTGGCCGAGGTATCTGATATCAAATAACAGGGCAACCAAATATAGATTTTTTGACCATACAGGAGCTAGTCGTTAGCTCCTGTGTTTTTCGATAACACCAACCTCACAGTCCTCCCTTTCACGTTCGTCATACACAGTTCACGTCACTGAAATATCGACGATCTCAAGCAAACACTGACATTCCCTCTCTAAAACATCGCCATCGCATACCGCTGCGACGGTTAAGAAAGAGCGGCTATGCTTCAATGCACACCATTGAACAACGACTGCTTCTTTTCATAGCCTAAGTAAGCTGAGCGAAAGAAGTTGGCAGGGAACAAGCAATGATAAAACGACATAAACTCTGGGCCAGGGATCATAAAAAAAACACCCGGAAAGCAATGGCACTCGTTCTAACATTTTTGGGAGCGCTATTCATTAGTATCAGCGACTCTGCCGTTGCCAGCACACATGTATCTGCCACCAATACGGATCCTCTGTTTCGATCGACTCGCGCAGCCGCAGCCTCTCCAGTTTCGACCTTCTCTCATCTCTCTTACCGGCAACAAGCCAAAGATCTCATCGAACAACTGGAACGCCAACATCTTCACAAAGCGTCATTCAGCAGTGGGTTTATAGAAGGATTGGAAAAACGCTCACCCAATGCATCCGCAATCAAGGCCTTCGCCATTGAACAGTTAGCGATCAATCAAAGCGACCTACGCACCAATGCACTGATGTTGCACCGCTTTGCTGGCGAACCATCACCTGTCCCGGCGTTTTTCAACAACCTGGTTGCCAGCGAGAGTAACGCGACCGCATTAATTACCCGCTTTTACCAGACATTGGAAATATCGAACGCTGAATACACAACTTATATGCCCAGCCCAATGGCAAGAAGCTATCCGGCCTATACAACGTGGATGGCGAACTATGCCAGTAGTGCTGAAATCGCAACTGCCTTACTGATCAATTATCAGAGTTTTGGTACACGCACCGAACGAGCGGCAAAAGCACTGGTGAAAAATTATGCATTTACCAACAGGGATGTTGCCTTTCTTACGTATTTTGCCGGTATCGACGACCACTTTCGAAAACAGGTCGAACAGATTCTCGCCGCTGGGTTAGCTAAGGGTGAAAAAACCAATGACATCCGCAATGTCGTTCGACTCATTCAGGCCTATGAAGAAGATTTCTGGCAGGCTTTTCACACACAACATTAACGCAATGTTTACCCACAATATCTGTGGATAGCCTTGGGGCCTTTCCAATTAAAACCGGTCCATAACCATTATTTTCTTTTATATTCAGTAACTTAAACACCCCAAAAAAACCGTTCAAAAAACAACCAGCCGCCCTATTTAATCATATCTCGTGTTTAACCTGCCCTGCACAACGCGATAACCCACCGAACACAACCCATTTACCAACAAAACACTGCGCATCATCACGTAATCATGAGATATCCACAATATTTGTGGATATCAACTGAATAGATGGGCGAATAACCCTGTACAACACCAACTAGATAAAACCACGACGATTAAAAAGAAGAACCCGGTTCAGCTAAAAACGCTAATTCCTGCTCGCTGGATTGCCTGCCAACAATCACATTCCTATGCGGGTAACGCCCGAACCGGTCAATAATCTGTTTGTGCCGGTGTTCAAAATCAAGATTGCCTTCCATGCCCGGCTGACTATATAGCTTTACGGCCTGCTCATGAATTAGCGGCGACTCACTGTGCATAAAGGGCATATACATAAAACTGCGCATGTCGAGCGACACAGCTTGGTCATGCCCCACAGAAACGGCTTCTTGCGCGAACGCCAGCGCTAAGGAATCTGCAGCGAATGCCTGTGCGGTATCGCGCCAAATGTTACGTGAAAACTGATCCAAGACAATAATCTCAGCCAAACGCCCTTCAGCCGTTGCACGCCACTCAAATAGCTCGCAGCGGCTGGCTGCTAGGTGAATTTCACCAAACTCAGCCCGTATTCGACCATCAAGGTCCGGGTCTTTAACCCACCACTGCTGAGGTGTCAGTGTTTCGAACCAGAATTTGATCACAGTCATAGGTTGCATAGTACATCCTCTTATAATCGATAAGAGCGGCCTTCGAAGCTGCCGGCAATGAATCTTGAGATACTAAAATTGCCCGCCGTTTGTCATACAACTATGGCAAGCTGGCTTTATTAAACGCCTAGTATGGTATTCAACGCGAGCCTGTGACAACAACTAACGGAGCCTTACAATGACAACTAGCCAACAACTGATGGATGAAGTGCGCACGCTCATTGATGAAGGCGACGTTCGCCTGCATCTATTAACGATGGAACTCAAAGATGAATGGCACGCCCTAGTGAAACGTTTTCAACACATGGAACAAACGCTCGAACGCGAAATTGAGAAACTCGGACAAGACGAAGAGAAATTTTTTGTGGGTTCTGAGGCCGACATACGAGCACTTTTAAACGATATCAAAAAACACTATAAAAATCGTTAGCCACAATCAAAAAAGGCACAACATAGTGTGCCCGTTTTAGCTGATGGGGTTACCCAAAACAGTCTAACGCACGACGCTGTTTCTGGTGCCGAAGCACAGGTTTTGGCAAGTACACAACGGCACTATCATCGGGCACAAACATTCGTCGGCTGGAATGAAAAGCAACACTTGAGTAGCTGGCAATATCCGGCAATACATCTAACAGCGCAGCCAGATCCAACTGATCATTTTTTCTCACGCAAGCGTGCACGAACACAAGATCCGCGAGCTGTCGTTGACGCATACGATGCTCAAGCTCAACGCGCCAGATAACTCGCCGAACCGCATCATTCGATGCCATCAATTCCTCAGCGCAAAAGCCACTCAAATATCGGTTTTGGTACTCTTCCCCATAACCGATACGTCCAAATTTCTGATATTCATCAAAATACTGAATCGCAATATCGAAATCAGAATACAACGCCATATCATTGGGGCATAAAAAATTCATATCTCCGGGGACTTGAGATACGCGCGTATCACCAACAACGCTACCCTCATCATGTGCAAACACAAGCAGATGTTTATCAGCAACATCATTTATCTCATGTCGTTGCCAACGCCAAAACGTAAAACCCAGGCGATTATCGATGATCCGTACATCTTTGCTGGTGCGAAGAATCTGCGTCATAAGCGAGTTACCTATCCGTGAGTTCTGTTGATAAATATCCGAATCCATACAGCTCGTTGGCTAAGGAACCATGGAATCAGCGGCTATTCACCACAGGGGCAATACAACAGCCTGTTCACGGATTAAGACCACATAAGCAGTCAAATGCTCCCGATTCGAAGCATAAGCCCTGCCAATACGCTTCATTTAGCGGAGGAAAATTGATTCAGGTCACACATCGTTCGATAAATAGGGGATGTTGGCGACGTTCAGGGAACCTATTAGGCTCCCTCTCACAGGGTTTTATACCCTTTCTACACCGCGCTTTGAGCCAACATTGCGTCAACTCCAGCAAACTACATGTGTGCTTTTGGGCAACTCGGTTGTAGCGATAGCGTATTCTCTCTCTAGGGCGCTTCTACCTATCGCTACAAAACTCTGAAGGTCATGCAGGAGTTAGGTAATGCATACTAAAAAGCCCATCATCGTCAACCCAACCATGCTTGCGCGTTAATCCGGCGCGTTCAGCTAAATCCGAAAAGCTCTCTGTCGTATATTTATAAGAGCTCTCCGTATGGATAGTCTCACCAGCATCAAAACGAATAACGTCTTCACCACATTTCACATCATGCGATGACTGAGACACAAGGTGCATTTCGATACGGCGTTTGTCTTGGTTATAAAACGCCTTATGAGCGAAATTATCCGCATCAAAGTTAGCATCCAGCAAAGGGTTAATTGAATGCAGTGCGTTGAGATTGAACGCTTCGGTTACTCCATCTGCATCATTATAGGCAGCATGTAAAATGTCTTCTGATTTGTGTAAATCAACACCGATAAGTAAGCCACCTTCGGTACCGACCCAATCACTGACGCGATTCAAAAATGACACCGCATCATCCGGATTCAGGTTGCCTATGGTTGAGCCGGGATAATACACAAGTCGATTACCCTGAGGCAGGGATTCAGGCATTTGCCAATCCTGAGAAAAGTCAGCACAAATCGCGTGCACCTGCAGCCAAGGGTAAGCATCACCTAAGCGCATTGCGGTCGAATGCAAAAAGTCTGCAGAGATATCCAGCGGCACATAAGCGGAAGGTTTCAGATCTTTTAATAGATACTCAACCTTCTCACTATTCCCGCTTCCGGGTTCGATCAATACGCCACCTTGACCACAGACCTCAGCAATTTCACCGGCGTATTGCTGTAGCATTTTAACTTCAGTACGTGTGGGGTAATACTCAGGAAGCCGCATGATTTTTTCGAACAACTTTGAACCGGCCTCATTGTAAAAGAACTTCGGGTTCAGCGTTTTCTGCGGTTGTCGCAAACCTGCAAGAAGCTCGTCTCGGCAGTCACCAATCGACGGATGCTGGTTGTCAAAAAATACATTTCCAATTGTTTGTTGAGCAGATAGCACTAGCTGTCTCCTTTTTGTTTTGATGCCTGAATATCTTTGGCGAGGCGGACACCGGAAAATTGCCAGCGCTCATGAGGATAAAAGAAATTACGATAACTGGGTCGAGAATGCCCTGCCGCAGTAACACAAGATGCGCCACGTAAGATCCACTGATTACACATAAACTTACCGTTGTATTCACCGATCGCACCAGAAGCGGGTTTGAATCCTGGATAGGGTCGGTAAGCACTGCCGGTCCATTGCCAACAGTCGGTATACCATTGGCCATGATCGCGTCGATCTGCCGGTTTTGGATGCAACTCAGTTGCATTATCTAAGACACTTTCGCCCATCAGCTGACGCGCAGCATGTTCCCACTCGGCTTCTGTCGGCAGTCGACANCCAGCCCAAGTAGCAAATGCATCGGCCTCAAATCCACTTAAATGCGTCACCGGATCGTCGGGCCGACGCTGTCGCAGGCCATTCAAGGTATATTCTTGGTCGTCTTGCCAGTACAGCGGTGCTTGCCAACCTTCCTGCGTGATATGAGCCCAACCATCAGCCAGCCAAAGTTCTGAACGTTGATAGCCGCCATCGTCGATAAACGCCTGATATTCGTGATTAGTCACCAGACGGTCACCAATGGCGTAAGGTTGCAGATAACATTGGTGCTCCGGCCCTTCGTTATCATAGGAAAACGCCACATTGCGTTCATCAACACCGATCGTTACCAGCCCGCCGTCAAAGCTATGCCACCGCACTGGCTTGGCAGTCGGTGATGCAACTCGCACAGCCTCTTCCTTTTGGAATACCGGCAACACGGGGTTTTCATAAAAGCTGTATTTTATGTCGGTGTAAAATAGTTCCTGGTGCTGCTGTTCGTGTTCAATTCCTAAACGACAACGTTGCTCTATGGTTCGCCTATGCCGATGCTGTTGATCTTCAAGCAACTCCAACATGTGCTGATCCACCCATTCTCGGTACGCCAATACTTGATCGACAGTCGGACGCGACAACAACCCACGACGCCCGCGCGCAAAGGGTTTGCCCACGCCGTTGTAATAGGAGTTGAAGATAACCTCGTAGATTGGATCCGGCGTTTGATAGCCATCACTAAATGGCTTCAATATGAATGTTTCGAAAAACCAGCTGGTGTGTGCTAGATGCCATTTGGGCGGGCTGATAAATGCCTCCGCCTGCAAATTAAAATCGTCAGCACACAAGGATTCACAGGCGCTCAAAGATTGCCGCCGAGTGACGGAATAGCGCTTTTTCAGTGCGGTTACCGTATCAAATGGTTGTTGTGTTATCGCGGACACAAAAGCCCCCTACTTTAACGTGATCATGACAAAACACCGACTTTAGAACCCCCTGCTGGGTAGAACATTGCAGTGCATTGAGAAATTGAAATCGTGGATGCCAAAACGCGGCAAGAATACGCATCGCAGAACCTGTTGCCGTATCTTCAGCAACACCGTACTGCGGTGCAAAATAACGAAAATGCATGTTGTGAGGGCCACTGCCACTTACCGCTGTCGTAACAATAAGTGCACGCTGGCTGAAGTTCGCCAATGCTGAGCCTGGCAATTGAACCTTCGCTAAATCTGAATCATCAAGTAGCTGAACAATTAAGTAACCGTCAGCAGCGGATGTTTGAGCCACCGCTTGAATATCGAACCCGGTAAAAAACAAAGGCAGCCACGCATGTATAGCCGGCTGCGTCTCGATCACTAGGAACTGCAGCCAAACACACTCTCCATCCAATGTTGCATTGNCCGTGGAATCCCCCATCACCAGCTGGATCGTAGATGACTCTGATGCCAGTTTTGGAGAACCGGAAGACATGGACTGAAAGATATGAAAAGCAGTTGATAAAAGACCGTGCCCGCAACACTGAATCATGTCGCCACTAGGTGTGAAACATGACACCTGAAAACTCAGAGAGTCGCTAGGATTTGAGGGTGTCTGATCATCAATGTCGACTGACGATAACAAACACAAAGCGCCGTCAAACAACGGGGGTATTTGCAGAGTTTGCAAATATTGACTGATATCCGTAAACACGCCTTTTTGCTGAGCAGGGTCAGATGAATACCCAGAGATAAGCGTGCAGGCGTTTCCACCTTGTTGCGTCGACGCATCAATAAAAGCACGAAACCGTGAGACCGTTGAATGCATGCCAAACTGACTATCGCGATCCGACTTAGTATGATCGTCAGGAAGACTATCCAGTTCATGACCAGCATTAGGATCAGAGTCATACTTACTGTGAGAATATTCAACTGGCACTGAGGGCATACAACCTTGTTTCCACATCGAAAAGAGCAATCCAAGCTCTGAAACGAATAGCACATAATCCGACAGATGCACGGAACTGAAATATAACGCCCCATGGCGCTCCTAGCCGCAGGGTCAATTAGGTTTGTAGTCACATAAAACCTTGAAACACAGTACGTAAAGTCACCACTTACCTAAAAATCACGACAAAGAAATAACGATTGAACTATGTAGAACAAGTTATTTTATTGCCTTTCTATCAAGACAATATCGACAACATATAACAATTCCATTACAAAGCATGCCGTTGGTTTTGATGCATATCCATGTTTAAACGGTCAAACATCCCGTAGACTACGTACCAACTGCATTAATAGATCTATCATCATGAAGTTTCTTCATACCTCTGACTGGCATATCGGCCGCCAGTTTCATAATGTTTCGCTGCTTGACGACCAAGCCATTGTGCTTGATCGCATTATCGCGCAGCTCAATGANCACGACGTCGATGCATTAGTTATCGCCGGCGACCTTTACGATCGATCGGTTCCTCCCGCATCAGCAGTTGCCTTGTTAGACAAGGTATTTCACACCATCAGTGTTGAGATGAATATTCCCATATTGCTCATCCCCGGCAACCACGACAGTGCCGAACGATTGCGTTTCGCAGCTCGACAACTAAGAACGGCAGGCATCTATATTTTTGGAGACCTGCAAGACGCAACCAACCCCGTCATATTGAAAGGTAAAAGCGGCACCGAAGTGGCTTTTTTCGGCCTACCGTATAACGACCCGGAGCAGGTACGCTTGATGTTTAACGCAACCGACATCAAAACCCACAATGACGCCCATACCTTTATGGTTGATCGCATACGAACATCCCCTGCATTCAAAGAAAAACCTCTAGGCAACACCGTATTAATCAGCCATTGTTTCGTCGATGGTGCGTCGGCCTGTGAATCGGAGCGACCACTCGCAATCGGCGGTGCCGAACGTGTGGATTATCAGTGCATGGAAAACTTTGGCTATGTCGCTCTCGGCCACCTGCACAGCCCTCAATATAAAGGCGCTGAACACATCCGTTACAGTGGCTCGCCAATGAAGTACAGCTTCAGTGAAGTCAGTCAGAAAAAAGGCACCACGCTTGTTACGTTTGACAACAACGGCTTGGAAGAACACAAACACCTGCCGCTCACTGCTGATCGAGATATGCGCATTATCGACGGTGAAATTCAAACCATTATCGATGCCGCAGCCGATGATTCTGCGACAGACGATTACCTGCTCGTCAGGCTACAAGACAAACACGCCATCCTCGATGCCATGGGCAAACTACGACAAGTTTACCCTAACATTCTGGCGTTGGAGAAAACTGCACTGATGCAAACACTTGCACCGGCTCAGCTTCACCGAGAGCAACTCAAGCGCTCAGAGGCGAGCATGTTTGCCGATTTTTTCGGCCAAACCACCGGCCACGACCTGAGCGATTCACAAACCGAGGCGTTAGAAAACCTGATCAACCAATTGCACACAGGTACCGATAACGGAGACAAACCATGAAACCGGTTTCACTCACCATCCGGGCATTTGGGCCGTTTGCAGGCGAAGAAACGCTGGATTTCACCCGCCTAGGCGAAAACCCGCTGTTTTTGATCAATGGCCCAACTGGCGCAGGCAAAAGCTCGATTCTCGATGCGATTTGCTTCGCTCTTTATGGTCAAACCACCAACAAAGATCGGGAGGCCCAAGCCATGCGCTGCGACTTTGCCGATGACGATGTCACCACGCACGTTGAGTTGTTATTCCAACTCGGCAAAAAGCAGTACCGCATTCGCCGTATCCCCGCCCAACGCATCGCCAAAAAACGTGGCGAAGGCACCACAGAAAAAGCGGCCGAAGCGACGCTTACATTAGTAGAAGACGACAACGAAACCTTACTGGTAAGCAAAAAAACCAGCGAGGCTACACGTATGATCGAAGACCTTACCGGCCTCAACGTTGATCAATTTCGTCAGGTGATGGTGTTGCCGCAAGGCAAGTTTCGTGAATTTCTGATGGCAGATTCCAGCGAGCGTGAGAAGATCTTCAGCCGTCTATTCCAAACCGGTTTCTACAAACGTATTGAAGACGCGTTGAAAGACAAAGCCGCAACCATCCGTGCAGACGTCAATAATCTTACGCAACAAACGGCGGGCCTGCTTTCAAGTATCGACCTAGACAATGCAGATCAACTGGCTGAACAAATTGCCGCGGAAGAAGAAACATACAAATCAGCAAGTACTAAAAAAGAAGCGGCGGACCAGCAAAAAACCCACCTTCAACAACAGCTGACTCAAGGTAAACATCTAGCGGATCAATTCACCGCCCTTGCTGACAAAAAAGCACAACAAACCAAGCTCATTGCACAAACATCCAACATTGATGCGAGCAAAGCTCGACTACAACGTGCGCAACAAGCTGATAAAATCACCCCGTATTCACAGCAATTGGCTGATCTTCGTCAGCAGGTCAGCCATGCTGGCCAGCAAACCGCAGTGCTCGACAACCAATGCAATACTGCGAATAACAACCTCAAAAAATCTGAAATTGCCTGGAACGAAAGCCAAAAAAACCTCGAGGCCGTCAACCAATGGCAGATCGAACTGAGCCAATTGCAGGCTCTAGAACCCAAAATCAAGCAACTCACTGATGCATTGCAGCAACAGAAACAGCTTCAAAAACAACGTGATGCTGCAAAAAATGAAGAACAGCAAGTTTCAGTGCAACTCGACAGCCTGCAACAAACCACGCAGCTAAAGAAACAACGCCTAGCCACGATTAACGTCGACGAAACGATCCTCGCCCAAGCGATGGAAACGATCAGTGCGATCAAAAGGCAAGGCACACAACGNCGCCAACTAGATGACGCCATTGAAGCGTTAAATCCACTAGAGCGCCAACGCGAAGATAAATCCAAACAGCAATCTCGCCAGCAACAGGTTTTTGACGACCATCAAAGGCACTGGCAAACACTACAGATGAAATGGCATGCCGGCCAGGCAGCTTCGCTGGCCAGGGCATTGCAACCCGACGCTCCGTGCCCTGTGTGTGGCAGTTGTGAACACCCTCATCCGGCTGTCGTTGACTACCAAGAAGTGGTCACAGAACAAACCTTGCAGGCAGCAGAGCAAAAGATGCACAGCAGCCGTCAGCAATTAGAACAACTAAATACCGAGATTGCCCAGCTGATGGGGCAATGCGAGACTGCCCGCCAATATATCGTCGATCAAAAAACACAGTTAGGCGCAGTAGCCGAACAGTCAACAGCAATCTTGAGAGAACAGTATCAAGCGGCAAAACGCGAACACGAACGACTATCTGCGTTAGCGACAGAAAAATCCGGGCTGGTTATTCAACTTGATCAGGCTCACAAAGATATTGATCAACTGAACCAACAATGGCGACAAGCATCCGACCGTCATCAACAGCATAATCAATCATTAGCGGCGAGTAACCAGCAGGTACAGACTCTGCAAAATGACGTGCCAGTGAACCTGCGTAACAGCCATGCGTTGACGCAAGCCTGCCAAGCCTTGTCAGAAAAGATTCAACGCGCGCATCAACACGCAAATTCCACGCAGCAAGCATTCCAGCAACACAGTGCCGAAAAGGCAAGTAGCGACTCTGCGCTGAAACATCAAATAGCGACAGAAAACGACCTCAAAAAGAGCTTGAACGAACGACTCGAACACTGGCAGCAACGACTCAATGACGCCGGCTTTAGCGACGACGCCCATTTTGATAACAGCCTGCTGAATGAAGAACTCCACCAATCTCTGGGAGACAACATTCGCGATTGGGAGCAGCAATGTTTGAGCGTCAAAGCCCAGATTATCGAGCAATCTGAGCGTTTGCAGGGCAAAGCCGAACCCGACCTCAAACAGCTTGAACAAACCGTGAATTCCGCTGAAGTCAATTACCAGCAAGTACTCAATGAGTGGACTCAGGCAAACCGCCGCTTGACCGCACAAAAAGAGGTTGCGACAAAGCTTGCTGCGCTTCAGGCAGACAACAAAGCGCTTGAAGACACCTACGCTACGATCGGCACGTTAGCCGATGTCGCCTCCGGCAACAACGCCCAGCGCCTTAGCTTACAACGTTTTGTATTGAGCGTATTGCTCGACGACGTTTTACTGGAAGCGTCCCAGCGATTGCGACTCATGAGCAAAGGCCGCTACCAACTGCTGCGCAAAGAGGAACGCGCCAAGGGCAATAAAGCATCTGGTCTTGAGCTTGAAGTCGAAGATGCCTACACCGGCAAAACGCGGTCGGTAGCGACGTTATCTGGTGGAGAATCCTTTATGGCCGCCCTATCTCTGGCGTTAGGGCTTTCGGACGTTGTACAGGCTTATGCGGGGGGAATTCGTTTAGAAACGCTCTTTATTGATGAAGGCTTTGGGAGTTTGGATCAGGAATCACTGGATCTGGCGATCAAAACATTGATTGATCTACAGCAAGCCGGTCGTATGATTGGCATTATTTCCCATGTTTCTGAACTTAAGGATCAGATGGCATTGAGGATAGACATCAACGCCACTGCAGCGGGAAGCCGGATCAGCCTAAATACATAACCATGATCCGTTTCCGTCACTAAGATGTAGTCGTAAAGATTCGGTCGCTAAGAAGTGTGAGCGAGCGGGTTATTTTTTCCAGGGCGAAGGCGCTGCCGGCTTCTCGGCGGGTGCTTTCTGAGACGCACTTTTCGGCGAGTTTTTTTGCCCTTTATTGGCATTCTGAGTGTTTTTCTTCGGCTGTTCTTGCTCGGGCTCTTCGTTTTCCGACTCCGATTCTGACTGCATGGCTAGCGTCGACAGTATTTCGTCAACTGTCGAATCATCCATACCGCGGTTATCGATATCAGTACCATGGCTAACGGCAATGACACAGTTATCCGCCTTGCAGAACCACTCTCGCCAATACATATCGTCTTCTTCAAATTCACTGTAAAGCGCCTCAAGTTCAGCCAATAACGTTTTATGGCCTCGCCCTTCAGTCATTACCTGCAGCAATTCATCAACACTGACACGTTTTTCAGGCAACAAGGTAGAAATTTCGATCACACTGACTTCATCTTCGTCAGTGATCACAATGGTTTCATCATCCTGTTCAGCGTGCCATTCTTCCGGCAGCAACATCATCCAGGCGTCAGTCGTAATTTGTTTCATGCTCATAGGCCTGTATTTCTAATTCGGTTTATCGAGATTTTTGCAGTATATCAATGCATCAATTCGGCTATCAGATTTTTTGTAATAACCTTTACGGTGCCCTTCTAATTTAAAGCCCAGCTTTTCGTAGAGCGCAATCGCCGGCCCATTATCCTGACCTACTTCGAGAAAACAATGGCAAATGCCGTCGTCGGAGAGATTCGAAAAACCCCTCGCCAATAAACGTGCCCCTAACGAGCGCCCCTGATATCCCGGATCAATAACAATATTGAGTAACTCTGCTTCATCCAACACTCGGCTGAAAATCGCAAAACCACATAGCATTTCATCGCTGTTGTTCCGCTCAATGCACAACCAGACCGAGTGTCGTTCTAGCGCTGTACGTATTGCGCCAGAGGTCCAGCGAGAATAGCCGTCAGCGGCTTCCAGCAAAGCCATCGAATCAAGATCATTGAGCGTCGCAAGACGAAAATCAATCACTGCTGGCACTGGTACGGCTAGAAGAAGTCACAAGCGGTTTGATCGCCTGCCACAGTTGGCGTTTTTGCAGGGGGTCCGCCCAATAATCCTGCAAGCTGGCCAATTGTACGACGGGAGTATTCAGATAAGTCGCATGTTGATCAATCACCATTGGGCTATCAAATAGATAGTCACTGACGGGTTTTCCCCACAACATGAAGGCAGACACCTGTCGCTGATTCGCGTGTTCAGCGATAAAGCCACCGAGCATTTCTCTGGCAGCGTCCGGGCTATCCAAAACTCCCAGATGCCGTGACGGCGGCCAGTTAAACTGAGCTTGAACAATCTGCTCTCGCTCTGGCATGCGGCGTAACAGCGCGAAATGCAGATCGGCAAAAAAGCTGAGTGCGGTGGATTCATCCAGCCACTCAAGTGTGGGCTGCTCCAGAACCATCATAAGATCGCCGATCGCTACGATCCGCAAACGATAGCGCAGTACTGATGCCTGAGCTTGCTTAGATTGTTGATTCAGCGTCCGTTTAATCGATGATAAAGACGCATCCTGGCCGCCTACGCCATCACTAGGCACAGACACAATACCAGCATCGGCCAAAACTGACTGACCAATGCTTGAGGTACTCAGTTTAGGCCTTGAATTAGGCTTCGGTGCGTCTGCATCTTGAGCAATACCTCGAAGAATATCGCTGGCGGCCTTCGGGCTACCTTGCCCCTCAGACGATAGCGATGACTCTACGCGACCCGTTGCAGCCTCTGGAACTGAAGTTGCACCGAACTCATCCTCATCAAGAACGGTCGACGGTTTGGCGCCAAGCAACTCAAAGCGAGGCTGGAATACTCGCAACCCCATTGCTTCAAGACATTCTGCCCGTTGCCATTCTTGCATAACTATACGCCGTCTTTTTGTGGATGCGCGCGCAATAATCCGGCATTCAGCGTATTCACCGCATCCAGATAAGCCTTCACAGAAGCAACAATAATGTCCGTATCAGCGCCCTGACCATTAACAATCACACCATCACGCTCTAAGCGTACAGTAACTTCACCTTGTGAATCTGTGCCTTTAGTAATGGCATTCACTGAATACAACTTCAACTCAGCACCACTGTGAACAACGGATTCAATCGCTTTGAACGCGGCATCAACAGGGCCATCACCTTCGCTTTCAGCAGACAATTCAGCGCCGTCTTGCAGCAAGGTAATCGAAGCTGTTGGCTTACGCCCTGTCGCAGAGCTCGACTCAATAGACTCTAATTGATATCCGGATTTATCAGTTTCCTGTGCATCGCTGACCAACGCTTGAAGATCTTCATCGAAAACTTCATGTTTTTTGTCGGCAAGCACTTTGAAGCGATCAAATAAAGCATTCAACTCATCAGCATCATCCGTGCTAATCGCCAATGCATCCAAGCGTGCCTTAAATGCAGCTCGACCTGAATGTTTACCCAACACCAAGCGGTTATCTCCCCAACCGACGTCCTGAGCGCGCATAATTTCGTAGGTTTCCCGATGTTTCAGTACGCCGTCCTGATGGATGCCTGCTTCATGAGCAAACGCATTAGCACCCACAATCGCTTTGTTAGGTTGAACCGGAAACCCGGTAATCGACGATACGAGACGAGATGCCGGTACAATATGCTCTGCTTGAATAGTCGTTTCTACCGGGAACAAATCATGACGGGTACGCACCGCCATCACGACTTCTTCCAAAGAACAGTTACCCGCACGTTCGCCCAGGCCATTGATGGTACATTCAACCTGTCTTGCACCGTTCATAACCGCCGATAATGAATTGGCAACCGCAAGGCCAAGATCATTGTGGCAGTGAACCGAAAAAATGGCTTTGTCAGCATTGGGGATATTTCGAATCAAATTACCAATCACTCGGCCATACTCACCCGGCTCGCCATATCCAACAGTATCTGGAATATTTATCGTGGTTGCACCAGCAGAGATTGCTTGTTCGATGACGCGGCACATAAACTCAAACTCTGTACGGCTGGCATCTTCACAGGAAAACTCAACGTCGTCGGTAAAGTTACGCGCATATCGAACGGCATCCACCGCGCGCTCAACCACGGCGTCTGGTTCCATTCTCAGCTTGTGCTTCATGTGGATAGGCGATGTCGCGATAAAGGTATGAATTCGACTGGCGTTGGCGTTCTTGAGTGCTTCGCCGGCACGCTCTATATCTTTTCGATTAGCACGTGAAAGACTACAGATACGGCTATCTTTAACCGTCTCAGCAACTGCTTTTACCGCTTCAAAGTCACCTGGGCTTGCAATTGCAAAACCTGCTTCAATAACATCAACCCGCATTTTTTCCAACATGGTGGCAATACGGATTTTTTCTTCTTTGGTCATCGACGCACCCGGGCTTTGTTCGCCATCACGCAGGGTTGTGTCGAAAATTACTAATTTATCTTTACTCATTATCTTGCTCCACGCTGAGCGCGTAGTGTAGCGAAATTCGGGGCATAAAAAAATAAACGCCTGCCGGCAAAATCGCTATCTGATGAAAGTTATCAGAAATTGCTCCAGCAGGCGTTTAATGTTGACTGGCAGGCCGTTCAGGAATACCCACTTTAGATACCCTGCGCACTGAATGATTAGTAATCAGCTGGGGGCGATGATTACCCCATCACCAACACAATAATCATTAGCGCACTCAAACTGAAAGCCGCAAAGGCGCCCTTCAAGGCAACAACGTTCATCTCTCTAGTGTGTTTTTCAAGACGTTTGTCCATCTCGTCCATCATGCGATCACGGTATTTATCCAAATCACCCAGTTTCTCAGACACATTCTTCTGTGTTTGTTGCTGTACATCCTGAATCTGCTGCTGCGTTTGTTCGGTGGAGTTTTTGATGAAGTACTTAAGGTCGCTGATCTCACGCCCTAAACTATCTGCCTGGCGCTTAACCGCTTCGACTTCCTGGCGTTTAGGCGAGCTTTGCTGCAACTTCTGCGCAATTGCAAGTTCGCCAGTCAACCCAGACAGCTGGGCTTTAAGCTTCACTAATTGATCATCAAACTGGTTAACCCGCACTGCAAGCAAATCAAGTTCTGCGGTTTGTACGGCACGATCATTAGCGTCGTCCATCAACGCATCGGACGTCTCTTGCCCGGTTTGCGGATCGTATACTGGGCCCCTCTCATGGGGAATATCTTCTGCTCGCTGGATAAAGTCATGCAGCGGAACACCAACGTCGCTGGCAGACGAACCATTTTCAAAGGCATTCAAAAGCTTCGGAATAACGGGGCGAACATCCGCTAATAATTCGAAAATAGCATGAATCGGTTTCTGGGAGCCTTCAATCACGCTGTTAAGCAAACTCTCAACGGCCCACGCCAACTCGCCAAGATCAAAGGCTTGCACCATACGGCCACTACCCTTCAATGTGTGAAACGCCCGACGCACTTCTTTCAATGCTTTATCGTTTTCGGGGTTTTGCTTCCAATCAGCAAGGTTTTCATCCATCAGGACGAGAACTTCAGCAACTTCCTCACTGAAGATCTCCATGATTTCATCAGTCACTGCATCATCAGTATTACTCACAGCAGGCGCCCTTCATTCATTTTTATGATTGTTATATCGATGGTCGGATTCTAACAAAAACACTCAGTAAACATTAGTTAAAAAATGTGCGATATTGGTATATCAGTAATTTGTCGAACCTGGAGTACTTGCCCTGCGCTCCATATCATCGTATTGACCTTGCATCCCACAAACGAAATCGCTAGGTTTGCACCAACTTAGTCAGTTTAATCAGGATCATACATGAACGAAGAAGCGCTGGTCGACGCCGTCAATCAGATTATGCCGTTTGGGAAATACAAAGGTCGGCGACTGCTCGAACTGCCGGAACCGTATCTTGTGTGGTTTCACGCCAATGGCTATCCGAACGGAAAGCTCGGCCAGCAAATTGCACTGATGTATGAGGTGAAGCTCAATGGCCTGGAGAGCGTAGTACGCCCGCTTTTACGCGAGCGTTAGTAAGGAACTATTTAAAGTGGCGCGTTAATCTAAACGGTCTTACGGTAAAAATTCACCTCACTGAATTCATCAACCCCCCCGAGAGCAGGAAACGTTTCACCCGGGAATTTCGCCGTTTTAACAAGACGTGGATGTGTAAAACTTTTCACCCTAGAATCCGCCAGCAACATATCATCTGCATGATCCAACAAGGCATCCAATAGCGGCAGATTATCCCTATCATATAGCACATCCGCGACGGTGATCAGATCCACCTGCCCAGAGTAGTCGCGATAATCACCGATAACATCAAGGCACTGTTGATCCAATTCATTTAGATCCCTGTTTAGACGAATCGCATTTTGAGACATGGNGTCAATGTCACTCGCAATCACATGCTCAGCACCCGATAACGCAGCAGCAATGGCGACAACACCTGAACCCGAGCCGACATCCATAACAATTTTGTTTTTTACAAGATCAGGGTTGTCGAGAATCTGTTGAGCCATTACTCGCCCACTGGCCCAGCAGAACATCCAGTAAAGCGGATTATCCATCACGCGCTGTGCAGCATCGGCCGGCAAGTTTTCTATCTGGTAGGCAGGGTCTATTAACCAGAGGCGAAGCCGCTGCTGGTCATCAAGAGCTACCTTTGCCAAACTCGCATCATCAAGGATGCTAGTAAGAGCACTATTCATCTCATCTAACAGATCGTGCATAACTTTCATAACTTATATGACTACCCAATACTGGCAACACTGCGCAGGATTAGCTGAACTAACGCTGGCTGCCGAGCTACTCCTGTTTTTGCAAAGGCTGCGCTTAGATGTGTTTTTGCTGTATTACGGGTAACTTCCAGTGTCTGAGCAGCCTCATCCAG
This sequence comes from BD1-7 clade bacterium, assembly GCA_902705835.1. Lineage (NCBI taxonomy): Bacteria > Pseudomonadati > Pseudomonadota > Gammaproteobacteria > Cellvibrionales > Spongiibacteraceae > BD1-7 clade bacterium. The sequence goes on along the minus strand of CACSIN010000027.1, from coordinate 23,159 downwards.
CGTCGCACCGTTAGCCAAGAGCAAACACAACCGAGCCTCAGAGTGGGTGAGCCCAAATAGTTGCTCAAGAAGTCGAGTGGTACTGAGCTTGGGCCTAACCGGGTCAGAAATGAATATAACCACACTTGGGCTTGCATCCGGCGTTGAGGATGGCGGCAAGACGCGGCACAGCAAACCGACACCGACTAACGAATCTATGGTCTGGATTCGAAATGCATTCACTGAGTTTTGTTCATAAATCTCGGCGGCCTCTAGAGACTCACCAGCAGCCTCGTACGATTCCAGCGAGCCTAACATGGAAGCAATCAGCGCGGAAAACGCCTTGTGCTCTGCCCTCGTACCGACCTGCAAACGGCCATCAGGTTGAATCGCTAAACCTCGACGTTCATTCAAAAACAGGCTCGCTGCCTGATTCTTTGATTGCACTTGCATATCGGGCTTAACCACCAGGCAACCCAATGCCATTTGGTCAAACGCAGCCTGATAAGCGGCTAGATGCGTTTCAAGATTAACGCGCCGAGAATAGTGTTCGATCGATAAAACAAGGTGTGGTATCACAGCTTCCAACAACGCTTTGTCGTCAAAGCTAAAGTTGCTATCGCCACGGCTGCGTGTGACCCGCAGGCTGCCTCGAAAGCCACTCGCGTCCTCAAAATCAACACCGAGTATGTATTCTGTTTCAACTTGATAAAGAAAATTTTGGTAGTAGTCTGTTTGACGAAAATCATCCATCTTTACGACTTCATCGAGACACAGAGCCTTTCCAGGCGGCAAATCAACCAAAGGATCTTGCGAGTAGTAATGGCCTCGATAAGAGTGATAGGTATCGAGATATGGAGCAAAAACGTTTAATACAACGCCCTTATCGCCGTCGGATGGCGGACGCAATAACAAGGTAACGTACTGGGCATTAAACGCGTCTTTCGCTGTTTCCAGAAACGTCTGCCATAACCGGCTTTCTTCATCAACTGGCCCCTGATGACAGGCGAGCGCCAGCTGGTTTAACAACTGATAATCCATGACCGCTTTTTTGTTTTTTGAACGTGCAGTGATTGTATTCATCCAGTAACAGTTAAAGATAAAAATTCACTCTTCCGGACACAAAAAAGGGCCTCTAAAGGCCCTTTTTATACCAGCGAATTATGCGCCAGCGGTTTCTTCTGTCAGGCTTTGATAATAATCCATCAACACCTGAGCAACTTCCGGACGGGAAAATTCTGGCGGTGGCGCAATGCCATTACCCAGCATCTCACGTACTTTAGTGCCTGATAGCAGGATGAAGTCATCCTTGCTGTGATCCGGGGCGTCTTTCATCATAACGACACGGCCAAGCTTCTTCGAATACGCAGTATGGTCAGCACGGTAAATCTCGATATCCAGTGAACCTTCAGGAACACGCTCATCAAAGATTGTTTGCGCATCGAATGCACCGTAATAATCGCCAACACCTGCATGGTCACGACCAACAATAAAGTGGGTGCAACCACAGTTTTGACGGAACAACGCGTGCAATACCGCTTCGCGAGGGCCGGCATACAACATATCGAAACCGTAACCGGTGATCATTACTGAGTTTTCAGGGAAGTAAGCATCAACCATTTTACGGATTGAGTTATCGCGTACATCGGCAGGAATATCGCCCTTCTTCAGCTTACCCAGCAACATGTGAATCAGAATACCGTCGGTTTTCAGATCATCCATTGCCATGCGGCACAGTTCTTCGTGAGCACGGTGCATTGGGTTACGTGTTTGGAACGCTACAACTTTATTCCAGCCACGATCTGCAATTTCTTTACGGATCTGTACAGCTGTGCGGAAAGTTTCAGCAAAATCATTTTCGAAATAGCTGAAGTTCAATACCTGCACCGGACCTGAGATCATCTGATTGCCCAGAGACAGGAATGTAGAAACGCCCGGGTGACTTTCATCAAGTGTTCCGAAGATTTCTTCAGCCATGGCTTTTAACTGCTCATCGCTGACTTCTTCAATTGCGTCGACATCTTGAATTGCAATAACAGGATTGCCTTCAACATTAGGGTCACGCAAAGCGATACGGGTTGCACCGGCGATTGCTGAGGCATCTTTTATTAGGTTTACAACAGGAACCGGGAAGAAAACGCCCGCATCTGTGTGCAATTCTTTAGCAACCTTGAGGCTATCAGCAAGGTTCATAAAGCCAGTCAGCGGGTTAAAATAACCGCCACCCAGCATCACGCAGTTTGCTGCAGCAGCAGAGCTTACCAACAACTGAGGCAGGCCTTCGGCTTCTTTGATGAGTGCAGCGCGTTGCACTTCATCTTCAACAAACAACGGGTTCAATTGATCTGATCCATGCGGGTTGATCATTGATCTTATCTCCGGTCAGTAAATTAAGCTTCGACAGCTTCGCGTGCCAAAATGCCGCGAGCTTCGAGGGATTCAAGAATGATTTCCACTTCACGTTCAAGTGTCATTTCATCCGTTTTTAAGTGAATTTCGGCATTTACAGGCGCTTCATACGGATCATCGATACCGGTAAAGTTCTTAATCTCACCTGCACGTGCCTTTTTGTACAAACCTTTAGGGTCACGCTTCTCAGCTTCATTAAGGCTGCAATCAACAAACACTTCAATAAACGGCAGGTCAGCCTCTTCATGTAGCTTGCGAACCATATCACGGTCGGCAACGTAAGGGCTGATGAAGCTATTCAACACAAGCACACCAGAATCAGCCATCAATTTGGATACTTCGCCAACACGACGGATATTTTCGGCGCGGTCTTCGGCACTGAAGCCCAGGTTTTTGTTGATACCCAAGCGCACATTGTCTCCATCCAGACGATAAGACAGCTTGCCTTTCGCAAGCAGAGCCTTTTCAAGCTCTACGGCAACGGTGCTTTTGCCACTACCTGACAAACCGGTAAACCACAGGGTTGCGCCCTTCTGGCTTAGTAATTCGGTACGGTCGTCACGGGTAACTTCACCGTGATGCCAAAACACGTTAGTTGCTTTCTGCTCTGCCATTAATTACTCCAGATAAATGCTTCAGGCTAATGTGTAACTAAATTATGTATCATTGCTATTCGTCACCGATTGCTCTCAACTCGGCCCAAATAGATCATCCCAGGGTATACAAGCGTAACCGTCAAAAGCGACTATTTATGCCTGATGGCCCAGCGTCCAGGGAACTTATTTGCAAAATTTCCGGCGCGGTATTGTCTCACCGAAAGCACGATAACTCAATGAGATGGCGCATAAATCAGCCGTATGTGTGACTTTTAAAAATTCGGCTCGTTTTTTCTTACCACAGACGCGGTGAATGCCTTGACCCGCGCATAAACCTCCCTAAAATTCCGGCATGCATAGAGAACTTAAAAAAATAATTGCCGCATTTATCCAATTTTCCCGGCTCCCCATTCGGGCAAACACACTGGACCAACAATTATTCGACCAAAGTACAACCTACTTGCCGCTAGTCGGCCTCGTCATAGGGTGTATAGGCGCGCTTGCGTTTTATTTAACCAATATTTACTTTGACGCCACGATCGCCGCCATTGCTTCAATCACAATAACTTGTGCAGTCACCGGAGCGATCCACGAAGATGGGTTTGCTGATTGTTGCGACGGCCTTTTTGGCGGCTACACGCCGCAAAAACGCCTTCAAATCATGAAAGATTCACGCGTCGGCACTTTCGGCGTTATGGGGCTTATTCTATTAACCCTGCTAAAAGTCCAGCTGATTTCAGGTTTATTGGAACATACCGTTATCGCTCTGATTACGGCGCATGTACTGGCACGCATTGTCCCGTTATGGATAATGCGGCTGAGCGAATATGTCCGCTCAAGCGTAAACACAGAATCTGATAAAGGCACGAATACCGAAGCAACCAACAAAGACACCTACACGGCAAAAATGACTAACACGATCGCAACGCAGCCTATTTTCGCCAGTCGTGTTACAATCGTCGCTTTGGTTATTGCGTTGATACTGTTTTCAACACCGTTGGTCGCCACTATGCTAGCGATATTAACGGCATCAACGTTACTGCTGAACCTGCTGTTTCGCCAAAAACTTGGCGGTTACAACGGAGATTGCCTCGGCGCCAGCGAGCAAGTTGGCGAAGTTATAGTGCTAATGATATTTGCGGCATATTAGTAAATTGCCAGTAGCCAATGCCGATCGACGCATATAATGACAATATATCGGCAAACTCCGGCAGCGCTAAAGGATAAAAAACGTTTTTTGCAATCCAAATAAGTTAAGAGTGAAGTAAAAGGGCAGATTACTCTGCGATAAACCCAGAGCTGGCAGATATTTATATGCTCCATGATGTTTGACATGGCACGTGTAAATGGCAAAAGCGATAATCGATACTTTCAGCTTCACGATTCGGGAAACAAAACACCATGAATGCCAAGCGACTAAAAGCGCTACAAAATGATCTGGATCACGCCGAAACGTATGAAGCCTGGCGCGAAATCGCGCTGGAATTCGATCGTGCTACCGGCCTGGAAGAGTGGAAACAACGTCAAACATCCGAGTTTTACGACCACCACCTGATACGCTCACGCTTGAATAAGCTAAAAGAACTGCGCAAGCGCAATGATGATATTGAGCTTTACTACACGCTCAACGAAGGTATTCATGGCAACTTGGGTGGCATGGGCCGCTCAGCTTTATACACGCACAGCCAGTTCGGCACCAAAAAGTTAATTGTTGAATACATTGATGAAGTTGTTGCAGCGCTGATTCACGTCTCCAAGATTGACGAAAACATCGTCAGCTTTGCCGACAAATTGGATTTCTTCCGTCGTGCCAGTCATTGTTTTGGCCGATCTGCACTGATGCTCAGTGGTGGAGCCAACTTCGGTATGTTCCACGTGGGTGTTGCAAAAACGCTGCAAGAACAACGCCTTCTGCCTGCCGTTATCTCCGGTTCAAGTGCAGGCTCTGTTGTCGCCGCGATTATCGGCACATCCAGTGATGAAGAACTAAAACAATACTTCACATTAGAATCTATCAAACACGAAGCCATGAAGTTCATGGGATGGAAAAAACTATTTAAAGGCGAAGCACTTCTCGATGGAGACCATCTAGAAGAATCCATGGCCAAGTTTATTCCGGAAATCACTTTCGAAGAAGCCTTCAAAAAGACCAACCGTGCTATCAACATCACGATTACACCAGCCCGCCTGAATCACGAATCACGCATGCTGAATGCGATCAGCGCGCCGAATGTCTATGTACGCAAAGGCGTGATGGCATCCACTGCTGTTCCGGGTTTGTTCCCACCAGTAACCTTGGTGGCCAAAAACTATCAGGGCCAGCCTCAGCCATACAACCCGTCACGTCAATGGGTCGACGGCACGCTTTCTAACGACCTTCCCGGCAAGCGTCTGTCACGGATTTACGGCGTTAACCATTTCATAGCGAGTCAGGTTAATCCGCACGTTGTGCCGTTTGTATCCGATAAAGGCCAAACACAAGGCATGATGCAACTGGCTGCTGAGATCTCAAGCAAGACAACAAAAAACATTATCAGTAACGTACTGAAAGCAACCACAAGCAACATGAAATCGCCGGCGCTGGGATACTTCCTGACGCAAGTGCATGCACTGGTATCTCAAGACTATACTGCTGATATCAACATCACCCCCAATTTCAGCACACTGAAACCTTGGAAGCTCTTCAGCAACCCGGAAGATAACGACATTGCCGATATCGTCCGTGCAGGCGAACGCGCAACCTGGCCCAAAATTGAATGGATCAGAAACTGCACAAAGATCAGCCGCACACTCGACAGCATCATTGTTGAGATGGAAAAGGAAGAAAAAGTGCTGCTGAAGAACGAAACACCGAAGAAACCTGCTGCTAAAAAGCGTGCAGCACCGCGTAAGAATCCAGCAGCTAACGAGAATAGCGCTGATTAAACGTCAAGAGAGCGCAATGGAGCGACACACTTACACATTGCTCCATCATTAAAACGTNATCAAAAGCAAAAAACGGCCTCTGATAGGCCGTTTTTTTTTGCGCTTCTATGCACCACTCACTTCAGTACCACGCAGCTACGTGACAACGATTTATTCTGCCAACCAGCCTGCAACATCCAATGCATAGTAGGTTATCACCAGCTCAGCACCAGCCCGCTTAAACGCCATCATCGTCTCCAATACAATGGCCTTCTCATCGATAACCCCCGCATTAGCCGCCGCCTTCACCATCGCATATTCACCGCTCACATGGTAAACCGCGAGTGGTCGTTCAGAATTCGCGCGAATCGCTGCCAGCATATCCAAATAAGCCAAGCCCGGCTTAACCATCAGTATATCCGCACCTTCAAGCTCGTCTTGCATGGATTCTGCCAATGCTTGCCGACCATTGGCCGGGTCCAATTGATAGGTTTCTCGCGTACCCTTGAAGTTACTATCAACAGCATCTCTGAACGGGCCATAGAACGCTGACGCAAACTTGGTTGAGTAAGACATCACAGGCACATGACCATAGCCGTTGTCGTCCAGTACTTCACGAATCGCCGCGATCATTCCATCCATCATGCCGGACGGCGCAATCATATCAACGCCGGCTTGCGCAGCGACAAGACACTGTTTCTGCAGATTGGCCAGCGTCGGGTCATTATCAACATCGTCGTTGGCAACAACGCCGCAATGACCATGATCCGTATATTCACAGAAGCAGTTATCACTGATAACAAGCATATTAGGAGCCGCCGCCTTGGCAGTCTTGATCATGCGCGCCATTAGGCCGTCTGCAGACCAAGTATCACTCCCGCAAGTATCCTTATGCTCAGACACACCGAATAAAATGATAGATTTCACCCCCTTCCGCCATACATCGCCAACAACTTGGGCCAACTGAGCCTCAGGATAACGAAAGACGCCGGGCATACTCGATACTTCAACCGGCTCAGAAATACCTTCCTGAACGAATACCGGGTAGATCAGATCATCAACAGACAGATGATTTTCTCGAACAAGATCACGCATAACAGCGCTTTTGCGCAGGCGGCGAAAACGAAAATCAGGAGTAACAGGCATAATCAAACTCGATTCAATGAATGAAAAGCGGCATCTATTTCGATTGATGCTGCGTAAATCCGTATAATAACAGATTGCCCACTCCCTTGTTGTTGTTCAGAGCCCGACGATATGCCTTCGATTTTTGCCGACAAAACCTTCACCAACAGTTTTGCTAATCTCTCGAGCGAGTTTTACTCTCGGGTCCAGCCACAGGCGATTGAGAATACAACCGTGGCGAGCATTAATCCTGACGCCGGTAAACTTATTGGACTCTCTACCGCAGATTTGATGTCTGAAGAGTTCCGACAAATCATGGCATGTGAGACGCTACCAGATAACGCAGCAAGCCTTGCGACGATTTACTCCGGGCATCAATTTGGTAGCTACAACCCTCAGCTAGGTGATGGCCGGGCATTGATGGTCGGAGAGATCGCCAGCGACAACGGACCATGGGAACTTCAACTCAAAGGCTCAGGCAAAACACCCTATTCTCGAATGGGCGACGGCCGCGCGGTATTGCGCTCTTCTATTCGCGAATATCTGTGCTCAGAAGCCATGCATGGCCTGGGAATACCAACAACCCGCGCACTGGCACTCGGCCATGGCTCTACTCCCGTTTATCGAGAGACAGTTGAGCAAGCAGCTAGCGTCATACGCATGGCCCCTAGCCACGTTCGTTTTGGTCATTTCGAGTACTTTTTTTACACCGGCCAACACGATAAGCACAAAGAACTACTCGACTACATCGTCAACACGCATTTCAGTGAACTGGCCGCGAAGCCTGAAGCCGAACGATACAGCGCGTTTTTTCGCGAAGTGACTCAACGCACTGCACGACTGATCGCTCAGTGGCAAGTGTATGGTTTTTGTCATGGCGTGATGAATACCGACAACATGTCGATTTTAGGGCTAACAATCGATTACGGCCCGTTTGCGTTTCTTGATGACTTCAACCCCGGCTTTATCTGCAATCACTCGGATCATACCGGCCGCTATGCCTACAACCGACAAATACAGATTGGATTGTGGAATCTCAATGCACTGGCACATTCGTTATCAGGAGTGATCGATGAGAATTCGCTAAAAGAAAGCTTGATGTCGTACGAGCCGATCTTGCTCGAATCATTTGGCGACCTGATGTATCAGCGCCTCGGCTTTAACACCCGTAAAGACGATGACAGCGAACTGCTTAGCGACTTACTCACGCAACTCGCACAAGAACAGCGCGACTACACCCTATTCTTCCGCAAACTGTGTGATGAGAAAATGGATCAAAACAGCGATCTTGTGGATTTCTTTATCGACCGCCAGCGCTTTGCAAGTTGGTTAGATGCTTACAAACAGCGCCTGAAGCACGAACAATCAGAAGACGCGCTTCGTCAACGTCAGATGAAAAGCGTCAACCCCAAATACATCCTACGAAACTACTTGGCCCAAGAAGCCATCGAGAAGGCAGAAAAAGGCGACTATCAGCAGGTCAATGATCTGTTAAAAGTTCTTCAATCACCGTTCGAAGAACACCCCGAACACGAAGCGTTAGCAGCTACCCCACCTGATTGGGGAAAAACGCTCGAGATCAGCTGCTCTTCGTAACATGAAGCCTCCCTAGAAATTCGGGACAACCAGTTGTCGAGCTCAAATTAAAGCTCGAAGCCGATGGTATTGATGTATTGCCAAGTGCCATTCACGTGCAAGCACCGATGCATCAATGCAGCTTCAGCCGGTTCGCCCGCGTCAAAACCGGCATCACCGGGATACAGCATCACCAGCTGATCGTCAGCAAAGCAAGGCTTCGGGGAAATACTAAACGGAGGCTTGTTTTGATATCGAGCAACAACGTCATCAACGCGTTCACAGGATTGAATACCCATAAAGCTCAGCAATGTGGGGGGCATCATTTCGATCTGACCGTTTTCATGTAGCTCGATTGCGCTCGCCGCGGTTACCCACTCGGCATCAACGACCTCATGCCCATCGATATCAACGGCATCTTCTGTCGCCGGAACAATAAAAAAGTGCGTATCGTAACGCTTTGGAGGACCAGGAGGCGTAATCCACTGAGACACATACAACAGATCATTAGTATTCACGATCAAACCCGCTTCTTCACGCGTTTCTCTCGCTGCTGCATTTTTAAGGGTATCCAGTGTTGTATCGCCCGCATCTTCAGTCTCCACGCCACCGCCGGGAAACACCCAAAAACCACCGAGAAAGCTAGCCTTACTNTTCCGTTTAGTGATCAATACCTCTATTCCATTGGAGGAATCCCTAACCAGAATGATGGTTGCGGCAAGCTTGGGAACAACAGCAGAATCGAGATTATCAGGCGAGAACATACATAGGCCACTTTCTAAAGATAAAGCAGGTAGAATGGCGTCTAGCTAAGGGATTTGCAAGCGCGGACGAGAGCCACGCTGAGTGTCTTCAAGTTGCTAGGCGCCCAGCCAAGCATTCATCTACCATCCGATCTCAATGATCCTATTCAGCTGAGGGCGCAACCTTAGTATCGTTACTAACATCAGCGCCATCATCGAGATACTTCTCAAGCACTTCGATAAACTGATCGGGCTCAGGCCGTACACGATAATTGGAATATTGCGCCGAATAGATGATCTTTCCTTTAGGCATTGTGACAATCACCGTCGGCCAATTAGTGTCTACATCATAACCAACAACACCAGCAGGCACGCCACCGTATTGCCAAACACCCAGTTTTTTAGCTGACTCGCCATCTTTATCAGTGAGCAGGGTTAACGGGGCGTTTAAATCAGCAGCGAGCTTCTGGCTTTGCTCTTGCGCTTGTGGAGAAATAACAAAAACACTCGCCCCCATATCTTCGAGACGACGATAGCTTTGCGCAATCTCATGCACTTGCGCAACACACAATGGGCACCAGTTTCCGCGAATAAACATAAATATCGCCGGCCTATCGACAGCATTCTTGGTGTGGAAATCTTCTCCATCAATGGTTGTGAAACGTAGGTCCGGCAGAATTTCTCCCTTCCCCAAACGCGGAGACAGCACGCGCGAAAGATCGGAGTACCAAAAATCGTAGAGATACACACCAACAACAGAAAGCAGAAACACCAAGCCCGCCAAATCTTTATGACCACTGACCCACACAGCTAGGGCAAAGACAGCACCAACAAGAAGTTCGGAATAAAGATGTTCGCGCGTGCGCGCCTTACCACTGATACCCAAGCGAATAATAAATAACAACATCGGTAAGCAGGAAAGCGTCAACCCCAGCCAGGCAAACTCCCAATCATTGGCAAAAAATGCGTATACCCCATACACTGAAGCTAATAAAAGCGTAATCAGGTACGGCATAACAAAATATCTTTTCATGATTGATCCTTTTTCATGAGTGCAGGAATTACACGAATTGTATAAAACGTGCAAATCAGTTCACTGGTTCACACTGCCGAATCGACAAATGCTTGTTCTGTTCAGTCACCGAACATAGAATATCGTTCTAAAGAAGAAACAAAAAACATCATTTAGTTATAAAAAGTTATAAGAAAAGTATCCTTAAATACTATGAAGCCAAAACAGAAAGCACGGAATAGCTACCTGAGACACTGGATTGTCGCTCTGGCCCTAAGCATCAACGGCGTAGGCGGCATAGCCCACGCGGACGNCCCCCCCTTGGCGCTCAATGGCATCGCTGTCTATCAGAAGCTCAAAACCGAGTACTATATTGGTGCTCTTTATCTCGCTACTCAGCAGGATAACCCTGATGCCGCGATCTTTAAACCTGAACACAAAAAGATGGTAATGAAAATTACTATCCCGAAGTGGCGCGGTCGTCAATTTGCCAAAACCTGGCAGCAGATGATCAGTGTAAATAACGACGAAGAACGTTTGAAAGAAAGCTCAGACAGCATCATCGCCTTTACTCGACTCGCCAAACAGCCCCTGGTAAAAGGTGACGTCATTGTCATTGAAAGCACGCCTGAGAAAGGCACAACCGTTAGTGTTAACGGTCAAGTACGCATTAAAAACGGATCAGACAAGCTGTTGAGTGTATTACTCAGTGCGTGGATCGGTGATGTTCCACCGTCTTCAGAATTCAAAAGAGACATGCTGCATTTTGATCCTACAAATACCATTCAGGCGCAGTGGCTCTCCGAGCTCGAATCCAAGCAGTAGCAGTTCTTTACCAACAAAATACCAAATACCAAAAAAGGCTTTATGGTTTAACCATAAAGCCTTTTTTTAACCCAGATTTCTTATACAAGACCTATCAAAAACGATAGGTCAGGTCAGCACCGAACGTGCGAGGGTCACCATAGTAATTGACGGCTGCAGTACTGGAAGGGTTCGCAGGAATACCATTAATACGATACTCTTCGTTAGTCAGGTTCTTACCCCAAACACCTACCTCAATGGTTTGTTCTCCTCCAACCGATATATCTGCAAGCAAGACCTTCGCATTAACAAGACTATAAGCAGGAGATTCAGTAACCGTCGCTTGAGCAATATCATGATAGAAGTACTGCTGCGTTACATAGCTGTAATCGACCCGCCCACGAAATTGACCGAAACCAAGGTCTGTTACGTATTCGAACGCTAGTGATACTTTGTTTTTCGGAGAGTATGGGAACTTCGACGTATCTTTCAACTGTTCTCCATTTTTCACGAAATCCAGATACTTCGAGTAGAGGTACCCATAGTTCAAATAGGCGTTAAACCCTTGAGTAATTGCGAAAATCGACTCAAGTTCGAAACCAAAAACTTCAGCTTCGCCCGCGTTTTCAACAACCGAATATGCCGAGCCGGGAGCAAAAATCGACAGCTGCATGTTACGAACGTCGTTTTTGAATACAGCAACATTTGTTTGAATACGATCTTCTACCCAGCGAGCCTTCATACCAACTTCGTAAGAAGTGTTAGTCTCAGCTTTGTATGGTGTTCTAGCTTCTTCAGCGGTCGCAGCCTCCGCATTAAAACCACCGGCCTTCCAACCCTGTGCAGCTCTAAAATAGAGGTTTACATCATCAGTAACCATATAGTTAACGGCAAGAGTCGGCGAGAAATTCTCCCAAGAATCGTTGCTCTCAATTAGGCCATATCCCAATGGCGCAGTAGGATGATTTACATACCCATCTTTCGTCTCATAGGTATAACGNCCACCAAACGTTAATGTCCATTCATCCGTCACCAGCCAATCGACCTGAGAAAACGCCGCATAAGAATCTCCACTCACCCCATAAAAGTTCTCGATGATACCAAAACCAGCACCAGTAAAATCGAACGGATTTACAACATCAGACTTCTCTCTGAAGTAATACAATCCGACAACATATACTAGATTTTCTGTATTACCGATGAGTTGAAATTCTTGAGATGTTTGGTTCTGACTCGCATGGCGCTGAGCGTGGAAAAAAGTATACTGAGTTCCATCGTAATCATTGGCATCATCAAAGCCTAAGCTGCGATACGCCGAAATCGATTTGAATTCAAGTTCATCGTTGATATCCCAAGCAACTTGAAGCGAGTGACCAGAAGAGCGCGAACGATCGTACAATGCACCATTAAGGCTACCTTTATCTTTACGATCGACCTTCGGAGACAGTGTTCTACCGTCTTCAGTACGAACTGTCTCTAGCTGACCAAAGCGCGGTGTGTTATTTCGATACGCCCAATCAAATGCATAGTCAATTGTAACGCTGTCGCCAGCGATAAAATTAACTGCTGCACGAGCGCTCTGTGAATCTAGTTTGTTAAACTCTTGAATCGGTGGATTAGCAAAGTCAGTCGTGGGAACGTTCTCATAAAAACCGTCACGCTTCCGCTCGTTATACGCAAATGTAAACGCAGCTACCTCACCTAAACGGCCAGTATCAATCGATGCGCCATAATTCAGATAACTGTAATTCCCGCCACCTACGTTAATCTTCCCTTGGAAGTCTTCAGAAGGTTTACGAGTAATTAAATTAATCGCACCACCAATGGTATTTTTTCCATAAAGAGTACCCTGCGGGCCACGTAGAACTTCTATCCGCTCTAACTCGGCGACATCAAAGAGGCCACCAACATTTTTCGCTACAAAAACGCCGTCAAAATAAATTCCTACGGCTGGTTCGAAGGTAATTGCAGGGTTTACCTGAGTAACACCACGAATGGTGACTGTCGCGCCTGTCGTACCACCCGGTGACGGTGCTATCTGAACGTTAGGTGCGGTTGAAGAGATATCAGAGATATCGCGAATTTCCTGATCATCGAGCTGTTGAGCATCGAAAGTAGAAATAGCGATGGGAGTATCTTGAAGGTTCTGCTCACGCTTTTGTGCCGTGACCACAACTTCTTCAAGCATGACCGGGTTAACAGCGTTCTCTGTAGGTTGGTTTTCAGTAGCGTCTTGGGCTGATGCGTACGATGCCGCAGCAAGACCAATCGCTACCGCAAGGGGCTTGCGATAAGTGACTATTTTCATTGTTTAATCCATTCAATGTTATAATTATTGGACGATGCTCTGAATAAAATCCGGCATGTTGTAAAAATGATATAGAGTTTCGGTGGTCTGATTCAATTGCTATTTCGTTTTATTTTTCAGATATTAGGACCACATCAGGGTAATTTCATGAAATCAGACTCATCCATCCCCAAAAAAACCCTCAAACACCCAACTAACACTTCATCATTGACTAACAAGAACACCACATTTTCGGCAGATTACTCGCCCAAAGGCATATTAAAAAACCCACATATTCAAACTGTTGTTTCGTCATCGCCCCTGAGATCCGCAGTTATTCGTCACCGCGCACGCGATTTTCTACATCAGTCCAACACAATAGATTTTTTGACAGTGAAAAAGGTTAGACTACAAATCGAGTTTACTGAAAAAAATAACAATCAAAAATTGGCCGTGCTTTTACATGGCTGGGAAGGATCCGCGCAATCGTCTTATATCGTAGGGCTCGGAAACACACTACATAAAAACGGTTACTCAGTGGCTCGAATTAATTTTCGCGATCACGGGGATACTCACCATCTAAACGCAAAACCGTTTAATAGCGTTAGGTTACAAGAAGTTGCCGAAGCTGTGGAGTTTATCTATCAGCGATTCGCACCAAAAAAGCTCGTTATGGCGGGGTTTTCTCTCGGGGGTAATTTTGCACTTCGATTAAGCGCCTACTTCTCAGGATCTGCGCTTCCGCTTGAGCGAACGCTGTCTGTTTGTCCGGCAATAGATCCTGTTGCAACAACTAAGACCCTAGAGAATGGGCCAAGCATCTACCACAAGTATTTCGTAAAAAAATGGCGTAGTTCGTTAGTCAAAAAGTATCGGTATTTCCCTGAACAAATGCGCTCGTTCAAAGACCTAGAAGCAGGCTCACTCACGGGTATGAACGCGATATTTGTGCCATTACATACTGATTTTGATATTCCTGAAGAGTATCTAGCTGCCTATCGCATTACACAAGACACTCTCGATACGATTACCTCACCAACCATTGTCGCTTACGCCATTGACGACCCGATCATTGATGCTGCGGATTTTCAGCAGTTACTGCCGACAGAAAACGTAGGAATAGTACCAATCGGGCATGGCGGACACTGCGCATTTATTAGTGACTGGCGATTGGATAGTTGGGTTGCTGAGAAGGCATTAGCCTACTTCGAACAACCCAAGCAGAGATAGAAAATAGTGAAAAAAAGTGACTAAGCCGATGTTTAGACTACTTGGTCGTATCTCTAGCATCGAGCGAATCGACAATAGCAACGACTCTTTTCGCGCTTTCCACATGCAGTGCTTCAACCAACTTGCCATCAACCACTAAAACACCGGGCTCTTGACCACCTGAAGTGGCAGCATTCCAAACCTCAATAATGTTGCGAGCACTCGCCAACTCAGTTTTATCCGGCATAAACGTACTATTAGCAACGTCGAGTTGTTTTGGGTGAATTACTGTTTTTCCGTCAAACCCCAACGACTTACCGTGTAAACAAACATCAGCATAACCATCGGCATTATCAAGCTGATTGTATACCCCATCTAGGATATCAACAGTAAATGCACGGGCCGCCATAACGCATTTACCCAGTGCATACGTAAATTCGGCGCGCGACTCTGATTGAGTCACCCGCAGTTCTTTGGCAAGGTCATTAGTGCCCATAACCAGCGCAGCGACTTGCGGATGCGCAGCTATCGCCTCCACATTAATCACGCCCTTGGGCGTTTCAATCATGGTCCAAATCGGCACATCACGGCCCAGAACAGCCAAAGCTTGATTGATTTGCTCTTCTGACTCCACCTTTGGCAAACAAACGCCATCGAATGTCGACTCCGCTAACGCCTTTAAGTCATCAAAGCCCCAATCGGTGTCAACACTATTCACTCGTACGATCTTTTCCCGAAAACCATAATCTCGCTCAGCAAGCGCTTTAACGATATTTACACGAGCCTCGTCTTTCGCATCAGGTGCAACCGCATCTTCCAGATCAAATAACAGTACGTCAGCAGCAAGACCTTGTGCCTTCTCCAATGCCCGCTGATTCGAACACGGCATATATAGCGCCGAACGACGCGGTTTTATCGTAATATCATTCATTTGGCTTCAGTCACTCTTTGCAGTAAGGGTTCTAACGCCCTATCAACGGCCTTATCCAGTTCTTTATCCGTAAAGAATGCGTCCTTCAGCTCGATATCTGAAGCACCGTCGTTATAGAACACGATATATGGAATTGATATGCCCGCAAAGGTGAGCTCTATACCTGCGCCTTTACGAGTATAACTAGCAATACGTAACGATATACCTTTACCGAGAGGTGGCAATCGATACCCGCTGCGCGGCTCATTGCGCACGTCGACTTCCATTTGCACGCCATCCCATACTGCATCGTCGCCAACAATCTTGGCCGGCCTCAACAGTACCTCAGGATCCACTAGCACATCATGCTCATAATAGCGCTGTAGATTTTGAATCATATAACGCATGTAAACTGATCGATCCAACGGCAAGAACGACTTGGTATTAGGGTTGTAAATACTGCCGCTTTCAACCAATGCCGCATCGTAAAGGCGCTTGAATGTAACAACATCAGGAAGAATTACATCATAGCCTGCACTCTTCAACTCTTTATACAACTGCTGCTCAATCTGCGCAGCACCTTCCCCAATGTCTTGAGTCAATGAGCTGACAGGCATGACCAAAATAGAAGTGATGGGAATTTTAGGGACTTCCTTAGGCTCCTTTCGAACAGCTTCAGTCGTACAGCCGACCATCACGCTAGCAAGCGCGACAAGTGCCAACAAACCCAATCGTGCTCTACCCGACTTTATTATTCTTTCTAACATTTCAATTCCTTTCACAAACTTCGAGCCTGATAGCAATTAACCCGCATGGTCGTCAGACAACCCCTTCAACTCAAGACGTCGTTGAGTGATGAGACCGGCTAAGTCAACTACACCTTGATTATCCAGTAACAACGGCGATGCAGAGCGCATCAGTATGATACGTTGCTCCTCTTCTGACATATCGGGCCAGTCTTCAGAATTCGCAAAATAATCCAAAATGTACTGATACTGCGGATAGTCTGGCGAGAGATTACGCATGTTTTCCATCGCGTCTGCCATCGGTGCATTGCTGGCATCGCGTGTTTCCGCAATTAGCTGTTTCATTACAAGATCTGCAGCTTCTGACATTGCCCTATCACTTAACAGGGCCTCACCCTGCTCAGAGAATTTTCCCGCCATAATGGCTTGATAGATGCGCATCAACTGCTCTGTGGAGTCTAGTTCTAACCTGATCATTGCTGGGCTCTTAACCAATTCGGGCAAACAATAGCATGAATGCACAAGCAGCGCAGCACCGGCGGATAGGCAAGATTAGTCTTTAAACTCTGGTGGGCATTTTTCGTTTCTGAGGCGTGATGCTGTTTGCTAGGTATAATGAAGACCCAAATCATTCCCCTGATGCAAATAATACTAGCGCCGAATACACGCCTTACACAAAAAATGATCTTCGTTGGCTGAAGCTGGCATTGAGGGTATGTTCAGCGAAAAAAGAGCATCAAAAGGTTGTGAGTAACGACCGCCTATCGACCTGTCGTGCGTGCGATTTCAAGATTTCTCTTTATATATTCCTGCACTTCGTATGGGACCTGGTATTCAAGCTCTTCCGCCAAACTCCAGTCGCCTTGACCTTCGATAATCGCCGCAGTCACCAGCTTTTCTGCCATTTGATATTTGGTCTCTGGGGACACAGTTTCTGAAGATAATTCCTGAAACATCCATTGGGATGTCTCTGAATACAAGCTATTGCTATTTAGCTGTCGAATAATTTGTGTATGTGCCTGCTCATTTGAGACGCTTGAAAAAATCTCCATCAATGCGCTATCAGCATATGCGGAGTCAGCTCTAGCAATAGCGCTAATGGCCCTTGTAGTAACCGATAGATCACTGCTATTGATCGCTAATTCAGTAGCATCATCAAGCGATGTATCGTCAACCTCATACGTTTCAAGAGCAGCAGCCAAAGCTTCTGTGTTACCTTTTAGTGAATTCAGGTCGCCGCCTTCAATAAGGCCGACAGTGCTCTCCACCTCAACATCCTGTGTTCTTTTTCGATCCTCTACTTCTGACTCGGAGCCTGAGACATAAGATCGTAATTTAGTAAGCCCGTCCGACGCGCTGGCTGATGGTTTTAACGTTTTTTCCACACGGGGCCGGCTTTCCGAACCTTCCACCTGTGCGTTAATCATATAGGTGCTTTTAGCCAGAAAGAAATAACACCAACTCGCAACCAACAAAAACACCAGCAAACAAGCCATAGAAAACCACATTTTTTCACTGTTCGGAGAGGTTGAATCAGTCATAATTTTTCACTTCGACAGAGTGGTTAATTAAATGGCGCTGCCGAATCCTTTAAACAGCGCCAATTCAGACATTCTTATCTAAAAATCGAATCAAAATAACCCAAAGTAGGTTTTGAAAGTAATATCTATCATCGATGCATCTTCCGAGTAATAGCTATACCCGGCTCTGGCAGAAAAACGCTTTTCAAATCGTAGCTCAGCACCTAATCCAGCAAATACGGTCGCTGTATTTTCGTGATCAACCGTGCCCGAACCCCAGTTAGTATTATTGACCGCCACGCCCAGTTGGACATAAGGCTGGACGATCCAAGATTTATAACCCCAAGGGTTCCACATCGCTGCGATCGATTGCTCTTTATACGTTATTTCTCCAGCGGAAGATCCCGGTTCAGGACCACGACTAAATACCAACGAGGCAGAGCCTAAGTCTGCATATTTGTATTCTAAAGCCCATTGACCATCAAAACGATATCCCGCTAATACCTGCCAGCCACCGGAAACATCATCACTGATTCGATATCGTGTACCGCCAACATCAGGGGATACAAACGATACTAGCCCACCTACACCTAAATAAACGCCTTGCAGATTATTATTCTTTGAAGCTTCTTGCGCCTCACTAACTGATGTCTCATCCAATGCGACTGGCTCCGCACTGGATGCTGCATCAGCAGCTGACAGAGCGGATGAAAAACCAAAACCGAAGACAAATACGACCAAAGGTAATCCTGCCAAACCTCTAAATCGAGTGGCTATTAAGCGTGGAAAAAGTAACAACAGCAGTAACAACAAATTAACGGGCGATACAAAGCCACCGCCAGTTTTCGGTTTCTTCGTCGATAACAATTCGATGGGGGCACTCATCAGATCAGACTCACTCAAACCGTCGTTGACTTTTGCGCGCACGCTATAAACACCGGTATTGCCTTGCGAGCGGAGCTGCGCCGAATAAGTACCGTCACCATTATCAGTAACAGCAGAGATGACAATGTCAGTCAGTCCACTACCCAACAATGTCACAGAGGCACCCGTTATACCGACACCCGAAGCGTCTTTCACCGTTATCAAGACATCAAATTTAGATCCGGCATCAAAGAAATCATCGCTGAAGGTTATCGAACTAAGATCCACGGCCATGCTACGTGAAACTACACCGCCAGGATCGACAATTTGTCCGTTTCTCTCTCCATCAAGATCGAATACCGGGTCGCCGTCAGTCAGCTCAAGTCGCACACAATCACCACCTTCGATCAATCCCTGTTGCCACTGAGTTACTGCAGCACATTGACCGCCTGCACTAGCAGCAGATTCAACACGATCATAGTCCTGCCAAGTATCGTTAGATGACAATTTACGATAAACCGCCTGCGCGGGTATCACACCTTGTAACGGCAGAATGACCTTCACCGATGCCTCTGATGCTGGAATATTCACCAACTTAAAGTCAAACAGACCAACACCAAAGTTTCCGGATAGATCTTCTGGAAGCTCAGTACCGACTAATTCAGCAACATTGATAAATCCTTTGTTCATCTGTTGAGCGTATTTACCCGCTAGAGCACGCACACCTGCTGTCTCGACAGTTAGTGTTTCACTGCCACTCTCTCCATTCATCTGCAGCCCGGCAAAGGAATCATCAGTATTGTCTACGTTGTCGGCAAAACCGTCACCGTCTTTATCTGCCAATTGGACAGAACCAATCTTAATCGAAATTGAGTACGTGTTCTGATGCTCCTGCCCACCATGCTCGATCGTAACCGTCTGGCTAACAGAGTAGGCTCCTGCAATAGCATCGGTTAAATCCAGTTCCAAGTCTTTAGCATTGAGATTACTGGTCACCTGAATACCACTTTCGTCAAGCGCAGACACATCCCATTGATAGGTCACCTGCCGTGTCAGTGCTCCCGTTAGGTAACTCTTAATTATTGCAACCGCGTCGCCGATGGCGAACTGAGCGACAACAGCACCGGATGCTTGTTGTGCCTCAAGCCATGCCAAAGGAAGATCTACAACCCGAGGATCCGATCCTTGAGCAACTTCTTCCAAGTCAGATACACCATCCGCATCAAAATCACTGTTCAGATCGACTAGAATTCCACGCTGTTGGAGATAATGGTCAAGAGCCGCACTGATGCCATTAACAGCATCGTTCGGTACTGGCAGATCTTCATCAGCAGCTGTGGTCGGCTCTAGGTAGTCCGGCAATCCGTCATTATCGCTATCAGTGTCTACAGACATTCCAGGCACTGGCGCACCGCCATGGTCCGCCAGATATTGTTCGATAAAGTCATTCAACCCGTCGCCATCAGTATCGATTTCGTCGGCAAATAAAGGATCAGACCCCATTGCGACCTCATCAATATCGGCGATCAAATCGCCATCACTGTCGGTTACTCGGGTTAATGCGTCAACACCCAGACCACGTAGGTGATCTTCAACCGCATTACTAATGCCGTCGTTATCATTATCAAGGTTGCCGTCAACAGTCGGAGAATTCTCATCCGATACGTTAGACCCGATCCGGATCTCGAGCGCATCAGGTAGACCATCGTCATCATTATCGGAATATGCAGCAACTTCGCCGAAGCCCAGTCGAATTTCAAGGAACCACTCGACCGCATTAACTACGGCATCCCTATCTTCATCACTATCACCGTTTGCAGCAGGACTATGACGATTACTCGGCAAATAGCCGCTTATAGCTTCAAGGAAGTCGGGCAGACCATCGCCATCAGAGTCTGATTGTTTATTGATGCCGGAGATAGCATAGTTCTCTGCAAGATAGGCTTCGATCGCATCCGGCACGCCATCCTGATCAGTATCGGCATCAGAAGCATCATTCATATCGGTACCCAAGATCAACTCCATCGCATCGGAAATTCCATCCCCATCGCTATCGGCCTGCGCTAACGGCATAGAAGCATCGAGCGGGTCAAAACCATTCATGACCTCAAGATAATCCGGTATCCCGTCGCCGTCAGTATCGGTAGACGTATCGACGTCGCCACCAGCAAGCGTTTCGAGATAAGCCTCTAGACCATCAGGAATACCGTCTCCATCAGTATCAGCGGTTCCGGCTCCGTCACCATAAGTATCGTTAGGGTCGGTAGGATCACTGCCAATATTACGCTCCACATCATCAGGTATACCGTCACCATCGGAGTCTGTTTTTTCGAATGCTTCACTGCTAAATGCCAGTGCAGACAAGCTATAGAGCGACTTATTCTCGTTGCTATCCTCAACCACCAACATCAAATAGTGTTCACTGTCAGCAGCAAGGTCAGTTACCAAAGCGTTTAGTAAGTTATTTCCACGTCGAACAAGTGTGGTCGCTTCGATGTTGAATATATCACTGCTGTTAGTCAGGCTTTCGGCAGTGTAAGCACCGTTAAGCTGGTACAAGCTATAAATCAGCACTGTATCCTCGACGTCAATTGCGGCTGTCCAACTTGCCTCTACAGTAAATGCCGTGCTGTTATCTACGCTCAATTCACCAGGAACAGGCGCAGTACCATCAACAATAAATACTTCAGAAGGCTCACTTGCTTCTGCTTGGTTACCAGCAACATCACTCGCAGTGTTAGCAGCAACGCTGATCCCCAGACGGCCGTCACCGCCGATATCTATCAAGGTAACAGTCGCAGAATTCGTGGTGCCATTAGCAACTTGAATAGCCGCAGTTGCAGTTCCAACAGTATTCAAGGTAATTAGGTCTGCTGTTAATGCGACAGTATCAGCTCCGTCATATTCAACGGTATAGCTGACGGCATCAGATTTTGTACTGGCTAAACTTGGTGGAGAAATAGTGAACGTCGGAGCAACGGTATCAACATTAAAATTAAGTGTTGTTCTATCGTCAATGCCGGCGAAAGTATTGCCCGCTAAATCCTCAAATGCACCTGGTGTAACTCGAATAAAATAAGAGAACCCTGTTTCAAGTGCGATAGCACTCGCTAGGCTAACGGAGCGCCCCTCAATCTTAATCTGAGCACTAGATGCAATAAATGAGTGGACTGGCGTATCCTTACCCTCTCTGAATATCATAATTAGATTTTGGTTGCCCGGCGCAGCAACAATATTTTCATCAAAGGTAAAACTGAGCGGCAAATCAGCAACCATCCGATTGTCTTCATCTGCGGGCAACGTGGTACTCAATAAAGGCCGGGTACCATCAAAAGTTACTGCATATTGAGGTGCTGCGGTGTTGCCGTTACCAGCACTATCACTTGCAACCTCGGCTGCAACATCCAATGTCACCTGCCCATCACTTACTGGCGTTACCAACACACTATACGCTTGGATACTGGTTACACTAAAGTTACTTAAACCTGCATTGCTGGCACTAATACCATTAACATCAAACCCGGTAACAGGCTCATCAAAAGTGATTGTCGCCGTAAACGCTCCATTTACCGGCCCAGCCGCAGCAGCAATGGCCACTGGCGGCTGGGTCGCATCATTGTTGACGGCATACTGGGTAGCAACCGTGTTGCCGTTACCCGCACTGTCGTTAGCGGCATCAGCGGCGATGTTCAGTGTTACAGAGCCATCGGCTGTTGGTGTGACCAGTACAGTATAAACTCGACCGCTACCGGCAAAGTTACTCAAACCAGCATTGCCGGCTGCGATATCCGCTTCAGTAAAACCGGTNACATCTTCATCAAAGGTGAAGGTTNCTGTAAAGGCTTGATTTACCGGCCCAGTAACGGTTGANGAGATAACCACATTTGGCTGAGTCGCATCGTTGCTAACCGCATATTGAGTAGCAACCGTGTTGCCGTTACCCGCACTATCGTTAGCGGCATCGGCTGCGATGTTCAAGGTTACTGAGCCATCGGCTGTTGGTGTGACCAGCACGGTATAAACCCGACCACTGCCCGCAAAGTTACTCAAGCCAGCATTGCCTACAGCAATATCCGCTTCAGTAAAACCGGTCACATCTTCATCAAAGGTGAAGGTTGCTGTAAAGGCTTGATTTACCGGCCCAGTCGCGGTTGAGGAGATAACCACCCCAGGATTGGTCGCATCGTTGTTAACCGCATATTGAGTAGCAACAGTGTTGCCGTTACCCGCACTNTCGTTAGCGGCATCNGCNGCGATGTTCAGNGGTTACTGAGCCATCGGCTGTTGGTGTGACCAGCACGGTATAAACCCGACCACTGCCCGCAAAGTTACTCAAGCCAGCATTGCCTACAGCAATATCCGCTTCAGTAAAACCGGTCACATCTTCATCAAAGGTGAAGGTTGCTGTAAAGGCTTGATTTACCGGCCCAGTCGCGGTTGAGGAGATAACCACCCCAGGATTGGTCGCATCGTTGT